>JANXXZ010000286.1 GCA_025350385.1 Bacteroidales bacterium | reverse complement strand
AAAACGACAGCTCCTATATAACAAACAGAATGCTTTAAGACCTATAGTGTACAACATTACAAACAAACCGCTTTATTCAATGCTTTTAACTGTTTTACCTAAATTCGAAATTCAAAACTGCTAAGATATACTTCCCAGAATCTCTTCTCTTACTTTTTGATTATTATCGTCTGCTCTTTTATCTTCTCCTTTACTCAACTCGTTTCAGCTCTTCACATGTTGATTGATCGGCTATTTATAACTGATTCGTCTCTCTGAATTACTCCTATACATTTTCCTGGTTATTAATACTTGTTGAACACAAAGTTTAACAGCATCTAACTACAGTTCTGAGTTGGTAATTTTTCACTCATCTTGCGTTTTGGGAGAGATACTTCATTTTTCTGTCGATCTGAAGTGCCATGCTTTTTTCTGGTTTTAAAAATGAACCTAATCCATATATGACAATACGACGTTTTACAACCTTCATCAAGCCATACTTCAGGTATGTGCGCGGGCTCCAGCATTGAGAAATGAACCTTTTTCCCAATTATATATCCTTAAAAATTAATCCAATTTAAAACCAATCAGACAAAATGATTATGAAAAAATTTCTACTTTTTAAAGCAGTCATGGTTATCGTTATCATGCTTTTTACGTTGTATGGTGAAGCGGCAACCACCACGATCGTTAAGCTTTATGCCCCAACAGCCACTTCTGTTGGAGGTATTGCCACAACCTCCGAACAATTTACCGGTTCCGGTGCCTGGCAAAACAACCCGGGAGTTAGCAAGATGGAACTCTGGCTTCCATTAACTGCTTTGGGTACGTTTTCAATAAACGACATTGCCAGTTTGAAATATTCCACAAAGAAAATACTTCCTGCTGGTTCGAACCTGGATTTTTTCTTCAGTATATACACTAATCCTTATACCGGTGGATTCGCAAGTTGGTATGGACAGCGTCTTACATCGGAACCTATGTATTATAATAGCTATAATGCTCCTTATCATACGTGGAATACCAACAATACAACCTCTGGTACAAATCAGATGACCTTTTTTGATTCAAATCATTCACCTTATGGTTACTCCAATGCTCCGACCCTGGCTGATCTTCAAGCCGGGCCTGTAAACTTTAATTACACTTCTCCGTATTGGATTTCAGGTTCGGGAATCGATTACGGGGTTCAAACGGTCAAACTTATATCAATAGGAACCGGAAGTGCTTGGAATGCAGGTTTTTTAGGTTTTGTTGATGATATCGAAATTACTCTAAACAATGGGGATAAACTTATTGTCGATCTTGAAAAAGACCCAACGCCAACCACAACTATAGGAAATCCCACATTTGTTGCATGCGATACCTATGATGTTCCGGTTACAGTTCAGGATTTTACCAATATTGGGGCAATTTCGCTCACATTAAATTATGATCCTTTGGTTTTTTCATACCTGGGTATTACTAAAAATCCGGCAATTTCGTCAACTTTTGCAAATGGAAGTACTCCGGGACAATTCATACTGGGGGGATTCCCGGTACCAGCATTAACTTTACCACCTAACGATGTGTTATTTGTATTGCATCTTACTTTACTTCCTTCAATTTCCGGTACAACAAACTTAACCTGGAGCACAGGATCAGATTGCGAATATGCGGGACCGGGCGGAACTCCGGTATATCTTAGCAACTTCCTTAACAAAGTATGGATAATTCCCGTAAGACCGGTTAAAAATACTGACACCGGACTGGAGTATTGCACTATTCAGGCAGCCATAGATGCCACCGCAACTGTTGATGGAAATCACATTAGTGTTGCTGCCGGAACATATCAGGAGCAAGTAACAATAAATAAAAGTATTCATCTTACAGGCGCTTCAGGGGCAATTATTCAATCTCCTTTAACTCTACCCGCTGCTTCTGATCCACTTTCAAGTATTGTAATAATTACTGGTAGTGGAAAAAGTGCTGAAATCAATGGCTTTACAATTCAAGGCCCTGGCCCTGCAGGATGTGGCTCGATAGGCCGGGGAATCTTTGTACGTGATGGTGCATATGCCAACATCCATGATAACCAAATACTTGATATTAGGGATAATCCTTTCAGTGGGTGCCAGAATGGTATTGCCATTCAGGTTGGCCGCAATGTATGGAGCACATCTGGTAACGCAATTATAGCCAACAACATTATTACAGGATACCAAAAGGGAGGTATTGTTGTTGATAATACCGGTTCATCTGCTAATATATCAGGCAATACGATAACCGGTTCTGGCACAACCAATGTTACTGCGCAAAATGGTATCCAGATCAGTCGTGGGGCCACAGCTACTTTATCAGGCAATTCAGTTACCGGTAACTCTTATCATTCAACCGGTAATTCCTCTGATTGGGGTGCATGTGGGATCCTTTTATACCAAAGTGGCGCTATTGCTTTAACCGGTGGAAATATTCTGACCGGTAATGACCAGAATTATTACGCTACAGGTGTAACAGGTGCATTAACCATTGGTGCTGAATTATTTGGTAATTCTTCTGCACCAAGAGGAATGGGAAACCAAATTGTAAATTCAACTACATTTAATATTGATGCCAAATCTTGCTCTTTCGGAGGAGTTTCTCCAGCAGCAATGACAATGACTCAACTTTTTGCGCTGGAAGATATGATTTACCACCAGATTGATAATCCTGCCAAGGGCTTCGTCTATGTAAATCTTAATAATACGTATGTTACAACGAACAGTTTTGATTTACCAACTTACCCGAATGCACAGATCCAGCGAGGCATTGATGCTTCTTCTGACGGATTCACTGTAAATGTTCAGGCCGGCGCATACGGTATTCAGACCGCTGCCGACCGTTCGGTTTTCGGAATCAACGGACCTCACCTGTTCGGGCTTTTTATTGATAAGAATAACCTGACAATTAAAGGTTATAAACCTGGTGATATTCCTGTCGCAACAGCATCAGAAGCTGCTGTAGAATTCCAAACCGGCTCAACAGCCAATTTCGGCCCTGATGGAGTTTTTGCACAGGCTAATGGTGTAACCCTCGAAGGGTTGAAAATTGGAGACAATATGGTTAATGGATCTATATCCAGCAATAAAACCATTGATGTAATTGGTGATGCATTTACCATGAAAAAATGTTTTATCAATACTTCTTCTGATGAAGGAGCATTCTATATGGGAAGATGGGATGCAACACATCCAATCGTTACCTACAGCATCACAAATAATATTTTCAATAATACGCTGGTTTCCATAAATAATGGAGTTGGCGTTACAGGCCCGAGAAGTGGTCGTGTAATTACGGGAAATACATTCACCGGTGTCGCAACCCCCTACCTGATTGGGTTTCGTGGATGGAATGGCACAGGACCTGTTCAGGGTTGGATAGTTGATCCAGTAGGCGGTGCAGTTGTTACCGGGAACGCATTCAACAATACAGGTGTTGTAAACTATGTGATCGCACGTGGTAATGCCGGTGGTTATGTCAACAGCGAATTGCTGTGGAATGAAATCTGGAATCTGAACACATATGGCAATCATGTTGTGACACTGGCAAATGAATCGACATTTGATGTTCGTTCATTTGCTGATGCAGCCGGATATAGTGAAACACGCCGGATTTCTCCTCAAATTCAGGAAAATGTTACAATTGGTCAGTCCAATGATGTTGTTCTTGTGTCTTCTGGAACTTTCAACGAATCGGTATTGGTTAATACACAGGTGAAAATCAAGGGAGCCCAGACAGGTATATTAGCCAAAGGCAGAACTGGCCTTGAATCTTTTGTTGATCCGAATTCCGAATCTTCCCATGGGTTCAAAGTTGTTGCTGACAACGTTACCATTGAAGGATTTACCATTACTAACAGTGCCCCATACCCTTCAGGCGGTGAAAGATACGGTGTTGTCACAATAGATAAAGCCGGTACCGGCAATTTCACTGGTATTAATGTTAAAAACAATATTATTAGCAGACAGTTTAAAGCAATCGATTTTAACAGTACGGATAATTTTGTTATCAGCGGCAATTGGCTGCATGGTGAAAATGCATCCTATAACTATGGCTGTTTATGGATTGACGATTATGGCACTTCTTCCAATCATGGTTTTATCCAGAACAATGACCTCGATGGTTACAGCAGTGTTGTTGAAATCCAGGGTGATTTAACCCACCCGGTATCTGATCTCAGAATTTCCGAAAATCGCTCAACCGGCGGTCAGTATGTACTGTTTGGCCTTCAAAACTCAACCGTATACAGGAATACAGTCCTGAATTCGTTAACAGGATCGCATGTATTCATCGGTGGCGGTTGCAAGGATGATTTAATCTCAGAAAATTTCTTTGACAATGGCTCTTATAACGGAGTAAGTGTTTCGAACAACTATAATGCGGGGCTGAATTCAAACCTGGTTATTACCAATAACAGTATCACGGGTCATAATAATCCCGGTATGTTTGAGATTAAAGTAAGTGCTTCTGGGTATTCCGGCATACTGGATGCTCATTGCAACTGGTATGGCATTAATACAGTAAGTGGAGTTGCTGCGAAAACTAGCGGCCCCGTCTCTTACAGCCCATGGCTGATAGATGGTACTACGCTGCCAGGTGGTGGTTTTGTACCGGCGGGTTCATGCTCCGGCGAAATAGAGCTATTCGTCAATGATGGTTCTACCACAGACGATGTATTTACTACAGCCATTGGTAATGATGTAACCGGAAACGGTTCTGCATCTGCACCTTTTGCTACCATTACAAAAGCTGTAAGTGTTGCAATGGTTGGAACAACCATCAAGGTCGATGCCGGAACATACCAGGAACAGGTACAAATAGGAAAGACCCTGAATATAGTCGGTCTTGATAAAACAAAGACGATCATTACAGCTCCTGCTACTCTGACTAGTGTTACCTGGAACAATGCACACCCCATTGTCTATGCTTTTGGAAATTCAAACACCGTCAATATCAGCAACATTACGATTGATGGTAATGATGGAAGAAGTGTAAGCTGGTACTTAGGAGCTTTTTATTATGAAGCCAATGGAACATTCGATGGAAATAAGATCAACGGTATTCATGATGCAGGATCATTCAGTGGCATGCAGAGCGGACATGGTTTTTATGGTGTCCAGGGAAGCACAATGGCTCAATCCCTTGCCGTAACCAACAATGTTGTTGATGATTATCAAAAGGGAGGTATTTATGTAAGGGGAGCAGGTATCTCTGCAACCATTGCCGGGAATACTATAACCGGACAGAATGTTCCTGAAGTTACTGCACAGAATGGAATCTGCGTGATGTTTGGGGCTTCATGCACAATCAGTGGAAACACAGTATCCAACAATATCTGGAACAAAGTTGAGCATCCTCATACATACACTGCTTCCGGAATTTTGCTTTTTCAGGCAGGCGTATGCAGTGTTTCAGGAAACTTCCTGAATGGAAACGAGATTGCTCTATCCTCCAGCAGTTCAGTTGGAGTCATATATGGAGTGAACAACTTCTCGAACAATAAAATGCACCTCTGGCTTGATGTTGCAGGAGATGTTAATCCTGGCAATATATATGATAAATATGTTCTGAACCCGTCAATGTCGGAAGCCGTTTTTGGTTGCATCCAGTATGCAGTTGACGAAGCATCTTCAGGAAATACCCTCAATGTCAGTGCTCACACTTTTACAGAGAACGTGATTGTTCATACTCCTGTAATTATCAATGGTGCAGGAAAAATAGCCAGTACAACAGTAATACCTGCTTTTTCAGGTCCAAATCCATGCAGTGGTTCTTCTTTGTGCCCTGGTGCCAGCACTATTTTCCTGGTACAGGCAAACGATGTAACAATCCAGAATCTTACTGTAGATGGTGACAACCCATCGCTGACAAGTGGTATTCTCAAACATGGGGCTGATCTTGATGCCCGTAACGGAATCATCACAAACCATGCACTGGGTGTTTATAACAATTTAAATGTAAACAATATTACCCTAAAGAATATTTATCTCCGTGGTATCTATGCCTCGACCGGTGGAAGTTTCAACTTCCATGACAACATAATTGCCAATGTTGATGGCGAATCAAACTCCATTGCAATGTTCAATTTCGGCGGAGCTGGTGCATTTACCAACAATAACGTAAGTTATGCAAACGATGCAATTTCTTCCAACTGGTCAACCGGTACAACGTATTCCGGAAATACCGTCTCGAACTCCGGAAGTGGTATCCATACAGATAATAATGATGGTGGTGGTGCAGATGTAATAGAAAATAACACCATTATTGATAGTCCGGCTAACGGATATGGAATCTTTGTATATGCGCCTTACAAAAATGTACTTGTACAAAAGAATACCATCACCAATGTGGAAGTAGGACTTACCATTGCCGGATCCTATTCAACTGCCGTTCCTGTATTTACACAAAACACCGTTGATGGTAAGATGAGAGCAAACTCAATCGGGGTCTATACAACGA
Organism: Bacteroidales bacterium; assembly: GCA_025350385.1. Lineage (GTDB taxonomy): Bacteria > Bacteroidota > Bacteroidia > Bacteroidales > UBA4417 > UBA4417. The sequence goes on along the minus strand of JANXXZ010000286.1, from coordinate 3,227 downwards.
CTGAGATATGGGGATATGGCTCGGGAAACCAAAATGTTGTTTTCTCAAACAATTTAATCAGGAACAATGTGAAGGGTTTCCTGCTGGCTTCAGAGCTTGGGTATACAAATACCACAACAGCTAATGAAAATTCCATTACAGGAAACACTATTGGAGTGAAACTGGTTAAGGATTATACCGAAGTTCCTCCAACAGGTGCTTATGCTCTTGATATGAAATGCAACTGGTGGGGATCAACTGCTGCTGCGGCTGTTGCTACTGCGGTAGGAGCTTCAGCACCTCCTGTAAATTATACTCCATGGCTCATTGATGGAACAGATAGTTCACCACTCCCGGGATTTCAACCGGTTTCCGGTGCATGCAACGGCACACCTCTAGCTGTTATCCTGAATGCTGCTACAGATGTTACCTGTCCTGGCAGTTCTGATGGCACTATTAACATTGATGTTTCAGGCGGATCCGGTTCTTATTCTTATCTCTGGACACCTGGTAATATGAATACTGAAGATTTAACCGGCCTTCCCGCAGGTAAATATACAGTTGTTGTAACTGATACATATGGAAGCATGGCGTCGCTGCAGGTGATAGTCGGAACTATGCTTGATAATACACCTCCGGTTCTTACTTGTCCTTCAACCATTACGGTTCAGTGTGTCGAACCTGCACCGTATAACAATTTTGCTGCTTTCACAGCAGCTGGTGGATCTGCCACAGATTATTGCGGAATTGATGATTCTTCATTTGCCTGGGTCTCAGACGTAAAAAGCAATGAAACATGTGTTCACCGCTATACCATTACCCGTACTTACAAGATAAAGGATGTTAATGGTAACTGGAATAACTGCACACAGACAATCGTTGTGAATGACATTACTGCTCCAACAGGAACACCACCTGTAGGAATCAGCGGGATCAATGCATGCTATATTGATGCAGTAACGCCGCCTGCAGGAACACCAGCGTTTAACCCGATTGCAGCAGCAGTTGGTTACACGGATAATTGCACGGGGACTGTCGCTGCTAACCTTACAAACACAGCAGTAACCGGAACAAATTGTAACTGGACGGTAACTTACACATTCAAAGTGGCTGATGCTTGCGGTAATGAACTTACCGGACAAACTATTCAACATACAGGAGGAAATACTACGCCTTTGGTTGTAACTGCCAATGGTAGCAAAACAGCACCCTGCACGGCCAATGCAGTGGATCCGACTTTACTGTCAACAGTTGCAGATCAGCAACAGCTGCAAGTTGCAACTGATTTGACAACTCCTGTTTGGTCCGATTTTACTTCAATCGGCCAATCTTTTACTTGTGGAACTTCAGGCTGGTTTACACAGCTCGACTTACAGGTTCAAACCTTAGCTGCTTTGCAGAGCTTTACCCTCGAAATTTATTTGGGTAATGGCATTGGCGGAACAAAGCTTTATAGTGGAAGCCATTCATTGGCCGCCACTGGTTGGCAATCTCTGAACATAGCCCAGAACCTGGCTCCTTACCTGACTGCAGGTACACAATATACGTTCTGGCTTACTTCTTTCACATATAATCAGTTAGGTCTCTTATGCATGCATCCTGATGTTTATGCCGGAGGGGTTTCTATGGATGGTTGCACTGAAAGTTGTTCGCCAACGTATGCCTGGCAACAATGGCCTGATTATGACCTGGTATTTAAGACCTACATGACAGTGGTACCTTTAATTACAGATGCTTGTGGTACAATTATTCCTACACCGGCACCTGTTATAACAAATGTACCTGAACCAATAACCTGTGAAGGTACAAGAACTTATACATATACCTATGCTGCTTGTTCAGGACTGCCAACGAACTGGGTGTATACTTATACAATCGATTATTCCGGCGGTCTGACTCCTCCTGTAAACAGTGTTGCTACAGTATCTTGTGAAACAATGGCTTTTGATCCGGGCGCGCCTGCAAACATCACAGATGCATGTGGTCGCAGTGTCAACGCAGTACTGGTTGGAAGAACACCGGAAACTGGACCTGAATGCATTGGTACGGTTGAGTGGAAGTACAAATACACTGCATGTGATAATACCACGGTTGCGTATTGGACTAAAACTTATACTATCACAAATACTGGTGGATTAACACCTCCCGCTAATGGAAGTTCAACAGTTTCCGGACCAGCTCAGGCAATAAATCCTGGCGCACCTGCAAACATTACCGACGCTTGCGGCAGAACAGTGAGCGCAGTATTGATAGGCTCTTCAACACCTCCTGCCTGCGAAGGTACGGTTGTATGGACATACCGCTACACGGCATGCGACGGAACCACAACGGCCGATTGGACCTATACCTACACAATCGTCAGGAACACAATCAACGGTACCCTTACCTATAACAACATTTCAAACACGCCGCTAAGTAATGTGACAGTCAAACTAATGCAGGGAAATGTTCAATTTGGTACTGCTGGAACCACCAACTCAAATGGTTCATATACAATGAGCGATGTTTGTCCCGGTACATACGATGTGGTAATGACTACGGCTAAACCAGCAGGTGGTATCAATGCAACGGATGCTGCTCAGGTAAACGCATGGTTTGTTGCTCCTTACGCTATTGAAAAGGTCAGGTTTTATGGAAGCGATGTTGTTACGGAAAATATCCTGAATCCTGGCGATGCAGGCAGAATATTGCAATACTTTGTTCAGGCAGGCAACCCGACCTGGGCTCCAAGAAGTAAATGGACATTCTGGAAAGTTAACGACTTAATCAGCATGAACCCGGTAGTACCTCCGGTAGGGATCCAGATTCCAACAATTACAGTTGCTGGCAACATGAGCAACCAAAACTTCTACGGCCTGTGCACCGGTGACTTTAACCGCAGTTTTACTCCTTCAGTTGTGAAATCGGCAAGTGAAAACCTTACACTGAACTACGGTAAAACCATCCAGGTTAACCCGGGTTCAGAGTTTAATCTGCCGGTTAATGCAGGAATGGATATGCAGGTTGGGGCAGTTTCAGTTATCCTGAATTTCCCGTCCGATCTGCTCGACGTTAATGGTGTGTATCTGGCCAATGATCCTGATTCACCTCTGCAATACAGCATCACCGGTAACGAACTGAGGATCGGGTGGAATTCACTCGAACCCATATCCCTGCTGCAGGGTGAGCGTTTGCTTACCCTGAAGATTACCATCAAAGGTTCAACCGGAACTGAAGGAATCAGCTTCAGCCTTGCAGGCGATCCGCTC
>JANXXZ010000282.1 GCA_025350385.1 Bacteroidales bacterium | reverse complement strand
ATCTTGGTGCTGAATTGCATCCGGTCGCCTTCACGGAAAAAACGGGGAGCGTTAGGGAATACCATCAGGTCTTTCTGTGCGATCAGCGTTTTCTCCACCTGCCCGATCTTGAGGTCTTTGGTATAGGCCAGGCCCATCATCTTCCAGCGGGTGAGCGATTCGGGCAGGGTAAACTTGATCACAAAATCCCCGTTTTCGTTCGTGTTGAGTTGGGGATAAAAGAATGCTGTTTCGTTGAAATCGCTTCTAGTCTTGGGACTCTGTGATACATCTGGTTTTGATTCTGAAGATGGTCTGGGAGGTGGAATTCCTTTTTGCCCGGTATTGGAATCTGAAATTTCGGGGGAGGTGAAAGCTGCGGATTGAGGAAGAGCTTTTTCTTTTTTCATCGGACTGCTTTCCTTCATTTCCATTGCAACTCCCCGCACAGCTCCGCCCATATTAAACATGGGTCTGTTGTATCCTGACTCATACCCGAACCAGTTTAACAAGTCATATTCCCTGGTCCGGATGCTTGTCCGGAAAACCGGCGACCAGTCAGTAATACTTCCCCTGGCCGAAAAAGCAGCGTTTCCGTCCCATTGCCTGCTCTGGCCAAAATAAGTATAAAGATCAAGACTCCAGGAATGGGGCACAAATGCGTCCAGCGAAGCATCATACATGCCGGCCAGTATTTCGGCCAGTGCTTTATCTCCCTTGTTGTCTCTAATCGTCAGATGCCATTCCTCTTTCTGGCCAGGTTCAAGTTTACTTCGGAAGGAAGCGAAACTGATATCCAGCTTTTTATTGGTGTAAGGAACATTTATAATTCCACTGAACTGGAAACTACGGTTGTATTTTACAAAGGTTACATTCACTGCAAAATTTCCCCTGAAATCTTCAGTCACGGGGATATCCAACCGTTTTTGTCCATCAAGGTCCAGGATCTCACCCATAGCTTCCTTTAACTTACCTGAAATTTCATAAATAGCATGCACTTTCTTTGCGGATGAGCCGAAAAGCAGGGATACCTTATCTCCCGGCTCAGCTTTATTTACAGGTAAGGTGAACCATGACAGGCTGTTGCCGGGAATTTCCTTTGCGGAAGGCGAGAAGGCACTGAAATAGGATTTGGTTTCAATTTTTTCTCCAAACTTGTCATTCGATTGTATTTCAACTAAATAAGTTCCCACCTGGATTTTTACCCCTGGTTTGATGATTGAATCGGTTTTCGTATCAAAATCAATGGAAAATACCTGTTTTTCCTTTTCCCATGTGCTGATGTCGTCTTCGTTGTCATAGATATCAAGCGGGAACTCCTTTTCAAATTCCGTGCGTGCCATGGTAAAGCGATCCGGACGGTTCCAGTTGCGATTCCTGAGCAGGCGTTTTGGTTCTGCAAGTTGCCAGATAATGACTTTTCCTTTTGCATTTTCCTTTTGACCGTTCAGGTTCTTAGCGTTGAGTGTGAATTGAAAGGTGCTGTCAAGGTTTACTTCCTTTGGCAGGTTTGTAATGATTATTATCGCCTTGTATCCGACCGATACGGAAGTTTCGCCTTCGTGAGTTTCACCGTTAAGGTCGGTAACAGCAGTTGATACTTTATAATTGAATACCGGATCAAATTTACGTTCAACTGTAGGATCGGCTATTGCCTTAAAGTTGACTGTAAATTCTCCCAGGGCGTTGGTTGTTGCCAGGCCGTTTGTTATTTCCATTTCAGGCGATTCGGGCATCCAGTTGGTCCAGCCCCACCACATGTAAGGGAAACGGGCCGTCCTGACTACCCTGTAAGTAACCTGGGCGTCACTTAAGGAGTTTCCTGCAAATGCCATCGCTTTCCCGGTAATGGTAACTGTTTCACCCAGCTTATAGGAACCTTCTACCGGTTTAAAAGTGACCTCAAATTTCGGGCGCTTATATTCCTCAACCTGCACCGAAACACTACCAGTTTCGCATTGAATGTTAATCTGCCCGGTCAAGGCTCCCTGGGGCGCTATAAACGTTCCGGTGAATGATCCGAAATCATTGGTGACTAAGTCAAGGGAGGATACCTTTTGACCATTCACATCGTAAAACGTAACAACTGTCCGGTAGTCAGGTTTGATCTTCACATCGTTACCCTTGCTTTCCACTACTATTCCCTTAAAGTAAATCGTCTGCCCCGGCCTGTAAATGGCCCGGTCAGTAAAAAAATGAGTATTGATTACTGAGCGTGGTTCCTGGTTCCTGTAATTATAACCTGAAAAATAGCTTTCAGTTATGAATTGATCCTTTGCAGAACTGAAAACCAGGTAATACTGGTTATTCCGTTCTTTTTTTCCAGAGGGTATGGATACAAAACCATTCTTATCAGTAAAAGTGATTTGTCCGGGCAGATCCCTGTATTTACGAGTGCTGTATTCATATTCCCTGAAGAAACTCTGTACTTTTATTTTATCAAGGGGCTGCCCCTCCTGTCGATCAAGCACATAAAGCTCATAGGAACCGTCATCCTGTCGCCGGCTGATATAGCTGATGCCGGTACTCCAGAAACGGTTTAATGCGATGAGAGAATCAGGGGAGAAGTTTTTGTCAGGACTGGCCAGGAGTGCGTAAAAACCGGGGCTTAATGCCGGTAGCCGGATCTCTGCTTTGTGATTCTGGTAATCGCCATCGTCGGGCAGGGATTGCGACCACTTTTTTTCCGCATCCCGGCCGGCATATTCCTTAATCACATTTTCCTGCCCGCTTTCGCTCAAACGGCGGTCCTCATCCGGATCAATCCGTAAAATGCGGAAATACAGTTCCGGGATGTTTTTATAGGAAACCAGCGCCAGCGAAGCCTTCCCCGGCACATTAGCATAATCGGAAGTAATATCTAAGGTACGCTGCCCGATCTGTTCAAGCAGGAACCTGCAGTTATTGGAACCATCTGAATCCGGAAAACTATGAATAGCTGCGTCGGCAACTGAAAACGCTTCTTTCATTTCCCATTTGTGGGCATCGGAGTTCAGGGGCTGATATTGTCCGGCAGAATTGATCAATTGCTGAGCAATTTCATAGGAAGCATCTGTTGAGGAAGGATAGTTGAGAAAACGGCTCTCGAGTTGGTGCAATGCTTCGAGGTAAAGACTGTCTTTTTCGGGAAGAATACAATGTTCATGTACAAATTTCAACCGCTTGATTTCCGCGTCAACCAGGGCTGAGGGATCTTTATCCAACGCATGAAAGGATACGACCTGCTGTAAAAGTCGTATTGCCTGAAATTCAGCCGATAGCGAATCGGTTGATATAATCTGTAAGGAAGAAAAGCTGTCAGAAGGCTGGAAATAAGCAGTTTCATCAACCAGGAAGCGGGCAGCGGGCTGGGTAAGGCCTGCTTCTGAATTCCGGTAAAAATCAATGGCGCGATGTGCAAGAAAATCAAACAGCGTAGGCCGGAATTTCCGGGTTTCATTATGCGGCTGAAGAACAACATCATATTGACCGATCTCTACCTTTTTCAGCATTTCAGGGTTTCCGAGAGAAAGACTGTAATTTTCAATGCATTTCTGAACAATTTTCTTTAGATCCCATGTGCTGATATCATCGCTCCTGAATCCCTGCGTTTCAGTCCTGCTGATGAATTTGTAACGGTTATTTTCATAATAGCGCCAGTACAATTCGGCCAGTACCGAGTGTAATATATTTTTTACCGGTTGATTGGCAGTAAGAATGTCAGCCTCAGTTTGCGCGATGTTCTTTTCCATAAAACCTTCCTCAAATCCTGATTGGAGTGCCATAAGGTAAAGCGAAGACTTCACAAACTGGGGGGCATTGTTTTCATCCCTGGTTTCTGTATAAATTTTATTGACAATTCCGAGGGCTGTTTGTGCCTGGCCCAGATTGCTGAGAGAATCCACTTTTTTCCAGTCGGATTCATATTTCTTTTGCGGGAAAGCTGAAAAGCTTGTCATGACGATCAGGATAAGAAACAAATATTTCATATGCTTTTGCTGTTTTTACTGGATTGAATAAAGTTAATGAACTTAGAGATGGTAAGATGCAAAATGATTGAGATTTCCACAAAAACTTCAGGGTTTCCTGAAAATTAAGAAGTATTTAATTCATAAAAAAAAGCTGGATCCATGCACTTCACGATGCGCTCTCACCGAAGGTATTCCGCTATGACCTGCTTATTTCAGGAGGATGTTTGCCTAAATGTTGATTTCACTTCACCTGGAAGGTGAACGGGTTTGACAACCCTGCATAGGATGTAAGCTCTACGCGAACGCTTCCTACACTCAGTTTTGATTCAATAAGGATTGGGATCCGGTTGCCGTCATCTGTAACCCATAATTTTACTGGGTAAGAATCGTCGAAAACATCTCCTGTGGCAACCATGGGTTCTATTTTCAGGCAGCTAAATTTACCAAGTTTGGTTTTGACGGTTTCGCGTCCCATATAACGAATTTTTGACAGGTAAACCGAATCGTCGAGAAAGTACTGCAACTTGAATTCCTTACCGGGCATGACTCCTGTGAGATCAATGGTGCGGGCATAGTAAAAAGCCGATATAATATCCTGTACATTTTCAGGAATAGATTTTACACCTTTCGGGCTCACTGCAATGCGATCCTTATGACGGAATGTCACATTGTCATTTTTAATGTATTTGTTTTCCCTGGTCTGGCGGGTAAAATACCATGGAATCATAGCCGATTCATCAAAAAAGCTCTCAAAACGTTCTTCGATCTGGTAGAATACTTCGATAAGACCGGTAGTTTTTCCGTACCCTATTGCGTGAAAAGTATCCCGACCGCCAATTTGTTTATTATCCCTGGTTAATTCAAGGGTTGCTGTTCCTGCCGTAAGATTCCCAGTAAGGGCAGAATGGTATGCAATACGAAATGTAAGTTTTTCGCCGCGCTGAAAATAAATGGTTGAAATTTTCCTGTACTGTTGCGAAGAAACCGGAGAAATATTAAGTACCAGGAGTAGAAACAGGATGAGTGAACGAATCATACCTTCTTAAATTTACCAACTTATCCCGTTTAGTTAAGAATAAAACATAAAGGGTTTTGTTTTGTTGCTGCTAACGCTCAAAAAGCATTCCAAAGTATGTGGGTTCAGGGATTGAGAGGCCGGGGATGATAATGTGAGGGAAAAGGAATATAAAGAAACGTTGGGGTATCTGGTTGCAACGTTAAGTGAAATTTACCTGCTTCAGGATAAGGTAAAGCGCACCTGACGGGCAAAATCGTGACTGACCAAGGATTTCTTCAAACTGCGAATCAGAAACCTGGAAGCTGTATATCCCTGGTTTATCAGTGGCAGGATGGGGTAAGCTATTAAAACATTTACCTGAATGCATGCATTTGTCAGCATCCCATACAATGGATCGCGATGAGTTAGTAAAATACCTTGCGTTTTTCACGTCGGCAAAAGGTAATAGCAGTAAGTGTTTCGGACATTTAGTAACCATAAATAATAACTATGGCCGGTCCGTTTTCCGGAAACAAAAGTACGGTTAAAATTAATTTGCAAAAGATAATAATTGTTGAATTTTTTTACATTTTTTTGGGTCGGAAGTCAGTAGTCAATTACCGGGGTTTGCCAGTTTGCCAGTAACGGATAGTCCTTTCTTCACTCCTTTCATGTAGTATCCTTTAACTTGCCCTCACCCCTTCGCTCCTTCCCCTTTCATAAAAAGGCAAAGTCCTTATTTATTTCGAAGATCCAGACTTAGTAAGATCTCACAGTCCCATCGAAATAGCAATCAACTCGGCAATATCGTAATTCTTTATTTCCTCTGTTTTGTCCTGGTATTTAAGGCCGTCCGTCAACATTGTCATGCAAAAAGGGCAGGCAGTGGCTACGATTCCGGCGCCGGTCGCTATAACCTCCTCAGTGCGTTCAGCATACACCTCTTTATTCCCCGGCTCCGCTTCCTTGAACATCTGGGCACCCCCTGCTCCGCAGCATAAAGCAAAACTGCGGTTCCGCCCCATTTCCACTTTTTTTGCCGGGAGTGAATTCAACACAGTCCTGGGGGCCTCATATTCATTGTTCCCGCGTCCGAGGTAACAGGGATCATGGAAAGTAATGGTCTGACCATTCAGAATACCTGATTTTAAAGGTAGTTTGCCTTCGTAAATAAGCTCATTAAGAAATTGTGAATGGTGTAAAACCTCATAGTTACCGCCCAGGTCAGGGTATTCATTTTTAAATATGTTAAAGCAATGTGGGCAACAGGTGAGTACTTTTTTTACTTCATAGGTCTTTAACAGTTCAATTACCTGCAGTGCCTGCATCTGGAAAAGCATTTCATTCCCTGCCCTGCGGGCAGGATCGCCATTACACTTTTCTTCGGTTCCTAATACTGCATAGCTTGTTTTTGTATAATGAAGAATACTGGTGAAAGCCCGGGTCACTTTCTTATACCGGTCGTCGAAAGCGCCGGCACAGCCAACCCAGTATAAATACTCGGGACGGGTTCCGTTTGCAAAAACTTCGGACATTATGGGTACTTCGATCTTACTCATCAGAAAATTGGTTTATGTGCAGTTTATCTAGGCTGTTGAAAAGTGTCTCTGAAAAGGATTCAAAATTTATGAAGCAAGTGAGTCAACCAGAAATGAATTCTGCGTAAACTCGTCGTGCTAAAGTAATAACTTTTACAATTAATATCTGATTGATGAATTCCCAAGATGTTTTTTAATTTTTTTCATTCAAAGTTGGAGGAAGTCATTTCTTAGCATTCATGACTAATAAAAATATCAAACCAGGACATAAAGAATTCAGGTTTGTAAACGAATTTATCTATTGCCTTTGTGGTCTCAGCGCCTTTGCGTGAAAAATGATTTTTAAATTCGCCAGGGGGTTCAACTTATCTCTTTTTCCTGAAAAACTCCTTCATCAATGCGGCACATTCAATCTCCATAATTCCGGAAGTTACTTTTGTCCGGGGATGCAACGCTGAAGAGGTAAAAAATGAATAACCGCGTTTCTCATCTTTCGCTCCGTAAACCACCCGGCTGATTTGTGTCCAGAAAGAAGCGCCGGCGCACATCAGGCAGGGTTCTACCGTTACATAAAGGGTGCAATCTTCAAGGTATTTCCCTCCCAGGAAATTGGCAGCCGAGGTAAAAGCCTGCATCTCTGCATGCGCTGTTACATCATTCAGGCGTTCGGTAAGGTTATGAGCGCGGGCAATTATACGGTTATCACAGACTATTACCGCGCCGATGGGTATTTCATCTTCAGCTATTGCCAGCCTGGCTTCCTTAATAGCTTCACGCATGAATGACTCGTCGGAAAATATAGTTAAGGTCATGCGTAATAATTTGAATCAAAAGTACTGATTTTATGACTTCCGGATTCTTATTGGGAGATTACACTCACTTATCGATCTTTATGATTTTCAGAATGAGAAAGAAAAGGTTCTCACAGATTTTCGCAGATGCATCCGCAGATTTTTGCAGGGTTTCAATCGAATGAAACCTGTCCGCGTAACTTTGCGGATAACTCAGCGTAACTCTGCGAGAAACAATTAACCGCAATATGGAAAGAAGCAATAAAGTCGTAATATAAATATCCGCAAATAATCTATATGATTAACTTGTTAAATACAAAAGAACCATTTTAAATAACAGTAAAAATTAGTAATATTGCACCTCCATTCAGAAGAGGACTAATGATCAGAATGTTACTTATTAAATACAGGCAGCTGGCGGCTATCATAATGCTCAGCCTATTGGTTGCTTTTACTGCCCAGGCTGCCGAAAATAATACTTCTTCCCATCCTGTTCCTTCCAAAACCGAAGAAACTGCCAATCCCTCATCAGAAGCCGGGAAATTCAATGCCGGTGAAATGATTATTGAGCATATTATTGACGCTCACGAATGGCATATTCTTACCTGGAAGGGGCATTCAGTAAGTATCCCCCTCCCCGTGATCCTGCTTGAACAGGGGAAACTGGTTGTTTTCAGCTCAGCACATCTTCATCATGGTACTGAAGCCTATAACGGGTATAAACTGGAAGCTGAAGGTCCCCATAAGGGTAAAATTGTGAAAGTTAAAGAAGATGGCAGCATTGACGAAGCCGCAAAAGTACCATTGGATTTCTCTATAACTAAAACGGTACTTTCACTTTTCATTAGTGTAGCATTACTGCTTATTCTGTTTCTTTCAGCCGCCAAAAGATACACAGCCAATCCGAACCGTGCTCCCAAAGGGATGCAGTCCTTACTCGAACCTCTCATTCTTTTTGTTCGCGACGATATTGCCATACCGGCAATCGGCAAGACAAAATATATGCGGTATATGCCTTACCTCCTTACCATTTTCTTCTTCATCTTTATAAATAACCTGTTGGGGCTGGTTCCATTTTTTCCGGGCGGGGTTAATTTAACGGGGAACCTGGCTGTAACCATGGTGCTAGCATTATTTACCTTCTTCATAACCACATTCAGCGGAAACCGTTCTTATTGGGTACATATTGTTAATACACCCGGAGTTCCCTGGTGGCTTAAAATTCCGGTTCCTTTGATGCCCATCGTTGAAATTATCGGGTTTATTACAAAACCCTTTGTATTGATGGTTCGTTTGTTTGCCAACATTACAGCGGGGCATATTATCCTGCTGGGATTCATGAGCCTGATCTTCATTTTTGGCACGATGTCGCCATGGATAGGGATCGCTGTTTCACCGGTTTCCATATTGTTTGGTGTATTTATGAGCCTGCTTGAACTACTGGTAGCCTTTATCCAGGCCTATGTTTTTGCCCTGCTGTCAGCTATCTACTTCGGGATGGCCATTGAAGAACATCATCACGAACATGCTCCTGAAGAGGGTGTTCAACCATAATCCCTGAATTCAATTTTTATTTACTAACCATAAAATTCAATCCTATGTCACTTTTAGCCGTATTACTTGAGGCAGGCGCCTCCCTGGCCCCTATTGCAAAAATGGGTGCAGGTATAGGTGCAGGAATCGCAGCCATAGGCGCAGGTATCGGAATTGGCCAGATCGGCAGGGGCGCTCTCGAATCAATTGCCCGTCAACCGGAAAGCGTCGGCGATATCCGTTCGAACATGATTGTCGCAGCAGCTCTTATCGAAGGCGTTGCCTTCTTTGCTATCGTTGTCTGTCTCCTTATTGTGTTCCTCGCCTAATAGTTCTTTTCAGTTCCCGTATCCCGGCGACTGGCCGGGATACAGGAACTGACAACTTTTAGCGGATGCAATGCCTGTTATTTATTTAACAGGCAGGATTAAGCAGGATCAGAATTATAATTCAAAGTGAAAAACCTATGGAACTCGTAAAAGTAGATATCGGCCTGTTATTCTGGATGACATTGACATTCAGTATATTGCTGTATATTTTAGGCAAATACGCCTGGAAACCGATCATGAAAATGCTTCACGAAAGGGAAGAATCTATCGAGAAAGCATTGAATGCAGCCGAAGATGCTAAAAAAGAGATGCTGAAACTCAAAGCCGGCAATGAACAGCTGCTTCTTGAAGCCAAGGAAGAAAGGGATGCCCTGCTTCGCGATGCCCGCAAAGTTAAGGAATCAATCATTGAAGAAGCCCGTTCCAAAGCTAACGAAGAGGCGAACCGGATCGTAGAAAATGCCCGCGAAAGTATTCAGTTTGAGAAAATGGCAGCAATCAATGATCTGAAGAATCAAATTGCCTCTATTTCGATCGAAATTGCCGAGAAAATTTTAGGACAGGAACTTACCGATAAAGAAAAGCAACATCAACTTACAGCGAAATTACTGAAAGAAGTAAAAATCAACTAAGGACCCATGAACCCTTTAGTTGATAAGGTAAGCACCTAATAATGAATACGGAATCGCAATAATGAATCAGTCCAAAATAACCATACGATACGCAAAAGCACTCTTCGACCTGGCACTCGAACGCAAGGTTCTCGAGCGGGTAAAGAACGACATGGCTCTGCTCTATAAGGTTTGCCACGAGAGCCCTGAACTTACCCGTATGTTGCATAGCCCGGTGATCAATGTGGATAAGAAGCATAAAGTGATGCATAAGATTTTTGAGAGCAGCATGGATAAGCTTACAATGAATTTTATCGACATCATTTCGCGCAAACGCAGAGAATATTACATTGATGGCATTGCATCGGCATTTGTTTCCTTATACAAAGAGTACATCGGACTAAAAACCGCTAATATTACTACGGCCGTTCCATTAGCCGATAAAGATAAAGCCGGGGTCATGGCTATTCTAAAAACCCTCACCGGTAAAGACATTGAACTCGTTGAAAAGCTGAAAAGCGAAATTATTGGTGGTTTTATTCTCGATATGGATAATTACCAGGTCGATCAGAGCGTTACAGCCAAATTCAAGGAATTAAGGAAAGACTTTGACAAAAATCTTTATGTTAAAGGATTTTAATAGCATAATCCCGGCTATCGCCGTTAACAATTAATACATATTTCAACGCATTCCATTTTCACTTCAACAGTAAAAAAGTAAAAGTATGGCAGATATTAAACCCGCAGAAGTCACTGCAATCCTAAGGCAGGAATTAGCTGGTTTCAAAACAGAAGCTGAAATCCAGGAAATCGGATCGGTATTGCAGGTTGGCGACGGCATTGCCCGCGTTTATGGCCTTAGCAATGTTCAAAGCGGTGAGTTGGTTGAATTTACCAAAACCGGTATCAAAGGCATTGTGTTAAACCTTGAAGAGGACAATGTGGGTATTGTGTTGCTTGGAGAATCGAATAATATCAAAGAAGGCGATACTGTCCAGCGCACGCGTCGGATCGCGTCCGTACAGGTAGGCGACGGCTTGCTGGGCCGAGTAATCAATACCATTGGCGAACCTATCGACGGAAAGGGCGCAATCAAAGGCACCCTTTATGAAATGCCGCTCGAACGCAAAGCTCCAGGTGTAATTTTCCGCCAGCCTGTGGTTGAAGCCCTCCAGACCGGTATCAAGGCTATCGATGCCATGATCCCGATAGGCCGTGGTCAGCGCGAGCTCATTATCGGTGACCGCCAGACCGGAAAATCGGCTATCGCTATTGACACGATTATTAACCAGAAGGAATTTTTCGACCAGGGGAAGCCGGTATATTGCATTTATGTGGCAATCGGGCAAAAGGGTTCCACCGTGGCCAATGTACAAAGGACCCTGGAAGAGCATGGCGCCATGGTGTACACAACCATTGTATGCGCAACCGCTTCCGACCCGGCAGCCATGCAGTTTTATGCCCCTTTTACAGGAGCAGCCATCGGCGAATTCTTCCGTGATTCAGGCCGTCCGGCTCTGGTAATTTACGATGACCTTTCAAAGCAGGCTGTGGCTTACCGCGAAGTTTCACTTTTGCTGCGTCGTCCGCCCGGACGTGAAGCTTATCCCGGTGATGTGTTCTACCTTCACTCTCGACTACTCGAACGTGCCGCAAAGATCATCAAAAGCGA
>JANXXZ010000237.1 GCA_025350385.1 Bacteroidales bacterium | reverse complement strand
GAATTGCTCATCAAAAAGGCCCTTCTTGCCTCGTGTTTTGTACATTTGCTTTTGCATTGATTATATCCATTATGTTTTCACAACAAATATAAGGTTATTATTCTGATTAACAATGAATTAAATTATAGAACTCCCCTTAAGGCCACCATGGTTGTAGTAGGACCGGCAGGTGTATAAAAGAGTTTGTCGCCCGATACTAATAATGATTCACAAACGCCCCAATCTCCATAGGCTCCGTTGAATTTCTTAAAAGCATCAAATGTCCAGATAATTTTTCCGTCTTTCGCATCCACGCATGCAATAGTGCCGCTTCCGCTAAGAACATAGATAAGTCCGTTATCCAGTGTGGGTGTACAACGCGATTCAGGGAATGATTGTGACCAGGCCGGCCCGAAAACTACCTGCCACGTTATTTCTCCTTTGTCATTTATCGCCGACAGGTAATCCTGCTTGTCCTTCATCCCGGTAATATAAACCGTATTTCCATCGCTCACAGCCGACGAATATCCTTTCCCGATGTCATTGGTAACCCACAACAGGGCTGGTCCTTCTGCCGGCCATTCTTTAAGTAATCCATTATCAGGGTATATTCCCGAACGAGCGGGCCCTCTCCACTGGTATGCCTGCGAAAATACAAAGGATGAAAAAAAAAGAGCTGAAACAAGCAGGTATATTTTCGTTATGTTCATAGAAGTTAGTTGGGAAGGTTATTCCGGCAAAGTAAAGAATAATTATAGTTCTGTGAAACTGTATAAGTGACAGGTGTCAAGTGTCTAAAGCCGAGTACCGAGTATCAGGTTCCAAGTTCCATGTACCAGGTGCCAAGTATTATTCTCTCCCCATTAACTCCCCTTAATGTCAAAAACCATCAGCGAATTTCCATGTCGAACATATAGCCTCCCGTTTTTAATCACAAGGTGGGCCCAATGCTGAGCTGATCCAAAAGGAACTTTGAACGCGCTTATCTTAGTAAAGCCTGTTGCTGTAGGTTTTAACAGGGTTACTTCCCCCGATTCATCATAAGTGTATAAAAGTCCATCGGCCGTAATAATGTTTCCTCCTTTTTGATTAAGTTTATCTGATGCTGTTTCCTTCCCTGTTTTCCAGTCGATGCAGTGCAGGCCTTTATTTTTATCTCCTATGCCATATATTTTCCCGTTCAGCAGCACTGCGCCCCCCATCCTGCTATCCATGATATCGTCTTTCCACACCTTTGTGATCTTTGAGCCATCGTCAGAAAGTTTCAACATAACACCTCCATATCCGTATCCTGAAACACAATAAAGGTAACCATTGCTGTAAATCGGGGTATTGGCATGCACGGCATATTGATTGATCTGTTCCTGTCTCCAAAGCTTCTTTCCTGTTTCAGCATCCAATCCAAGGATCGATTTCTCAGTCATGGTAACCAGTATCTTACGTTTAGCCAGGTTTATAAGGATAGGGGAGTTGTAAGCACTTTTTTCGCCATTCCCGGCGCTGCTCCAGATGAGTTTTCCGTTATCCTTATTAAGCGCAACCACGTTGTTTTTTGTTCCTCCGACGGTGCAAAACAATTTGTCGCCGTCAATCAGCAGGTTTTCGGTTACACCCCAGGTTATATTCTGCCCTTCATAGGTTTTCATCAGGTCAACGGTCCATATGATATTTCCCCTTACAGCTCCCATACATACCAGTTTCCCGAAAGAACTTATAATATAGAGTTTGTCATTATATATCAAGGGTGTAGATCGCACGCCCGGCCAACTCTCAGTCCATTCCTCGCCAAAAAGCAATTTCCAGAGGAGTTTGCCGTCAGGAGAAAAAGCGAAGACATAACCTTTGCTATCAATGGTCCCGCATGTATAAATCCTGTCTTTTGTTACCGCTGCCGAAGAATGTCCGTCGCCCAGTTCATCAAAATGCCAGAGTAGCTTAGGCCCGTCAACAGGCCACGACTGCATTAAGCCAGGTTCGTTGTATATTCCGTCGCGATTGGCACCGCGCCATTGTGCTATTTCCTGTGAACTGAGGTCGTTGCAACTAAAGATTGCAAATACAACCAGGCAAGTTGAAATTTTCATACGCAGAAGATTTTTTAATTAAAAGTCACATACCAGGTAGTTGGATGAACTCAAAATGAACTCTTCCGGATCTGGATTATTTCATGGATCCAGGAAAAAGTTACCTGTCAAAATTACAATTTCCTTGAAATAAAAAAAAGCGGATCAATTTTGTTGATAAAAAAATCTATTTTTCCATTTTAAAGCAATAAGGCAACATCATTCTTCAATAAGAAAAATCACATATACATGAAGCGTTAGCCTCGGAGTGAAGCTTCGAAAGTAAGATATAATATTCCAGATGTTTGTTATGCCCAACATTCTGATCCTGGATATGCCTGAATTCTATTAAAATAGTCTCCTGCTTTTTCGTATTCAGAACTTTATCAGCCATAGGAAACAATACGTTATTTTCTGTTTTGATATGTTTCTCTTCCAGTGAAATATATTTGTTTATGTTCGGGGAAAGACCCTCCAGGGCGTAAGTATGACCTGCCAGATAATCGCGGATGTTATTTTCTAAGGCAGCAATACAATCTCTTGCCATTTCATGTTCACTGATGAGAATACGGACAGTGTCAGCCGCATTGGTTAACCCGCTTTCCAGAATAGCAGGGAAAAGAATTCGTTCTTCCTTTTCGTGATGGCATTTATCATTGTAAGTTCTGATAAACTCAATAATCTGGCTTGCCCGGAACAGATCAAAATAGTTGTTTTGGTGTATGTCAGAAGCCGTTTTTTTAAGGGCAGTCAGGATGATTGCCATGGTATCATGTTCACTTTTGAGATCAAAGGTAGGATTCATGGCAGCAATTATTAAATAGTTTCTAGATATCGTAGTTCAAGTTCATTATGCAGCGTGCTTGAAAGAACATGATGATCAGCATATTCATGCACCCTGATAAGAAAATCCGAAAGCACACTCATGTAATTTATAAAGGCGTCGAACGGGGAACTGTAAGGACTGAAAAAACGGTGCATAGCGCCATCATTCATGTATTTAGTACACATGTAATAAAAATGGTCACAGGATTGTAATCTCTTCCAGTCACTCAATAACTCCTTATCCTTGCAATATCCCATGATATAAGCGACAGAATACAGGCTGTTAAATGCTTCCTGTTGAAGTTCATTTCCCAGCCAGGCCGAGAGATCGTGATCCTGGTCAGCACAGGAAATATACTCAGGCATAGTTAGTGTTGCTATCGGAACAATCGATTCTGCTGCCTCCGTTACTGTCTTTAATGTCCATTTTTGCGAATCAATTATTTTTTCAGTAAAAGCATTGAAAAAGCTAAAAATTCCCGATTCTGCCTTCTGGTATTCACCCAGCGTTGCATAATCCATAAACAGATTGACAATGTCTTCTTTTTGATCAATCGCATTAAGCCATGAAATGTATTTATCAGCAGTCAGTGGCCATCCGCTCCATTCACGCACCGAAAAGCGAAAGGTAATATCATCGCTCAGCCGGTAATTCCGGAGCAGCAGCTTCAGTTCAGGATAGATTTCACTTGAGTAAACGTAGTTCGAACTCTTCCATCCCAGCGTTTGGCTGGCACCTTCGGTAAGGATGGTTTTAAATCCCATAGCATGAGCAACTCCTGCAATTTCGTTAGAAAATAGCAGGTTCGCATTTACAAGTGCTGTGGGTTTGCAGCCGAAGCAACTTTCAAGGGTTTTTACATGCTCTTCAACCTGCCTCATGTATTCAGAAGGATTTACAAGCACGGCCATTGAATGAGCACATGACTCTGCTAAAAATTCAACATTCCCGGTTTCATATAACTGCCTGAAACTTTCAATGATCCAGGGTGTATATTTTCTAAATTGCTCAAGTGCTGTGCCGCTGATGCAAAAGGAAACCTTGAAATCAGGACCATGTTTCCTGATCAGTTTCATCAAAACCTCGTTTGCCGGCAGGTAACAATCATGTGCAACACGCCTTAAAATCTGTTTATTCTGATCTTCATCATAATATGTATGATCAACCCCTATATTGAAGAAACGGTACGTTTTCAGCCTGAATGGCTGATGTACCTGAAAAAAAAGGCAAACAGTCCGTTTATGTCTTTTATTCATTTATTCTTATTTAAAGTTCAGGGTTCCTCTTTGTGCTTACTGGTTTTAATGGTTGACGGTTCAGTTTATTTAGTTCATTATGTGGCGATCAAGTTCTGTTGTTATGCTGTTTTGAGGAGCCACGGGAGAGGAGCGACAAGGCGAGGAGCGAGGAGCGAAAAGGTGATGAGAGAACTCCCTTGAATATTAATCTTTAATTGCTGGTTCTTCAAACTTTCAATTTTCAACTCCCTACTCCCTACTTTATGCTCCTTACTTATATTTCACTGCTTTTTTCGCAATTACCTTTTGCCGGTAGCGGGAACATCAGCCGCAACAGTACACTGTTGAAGCTTTTCATTTCTTACGATCTGTCTATTGGATTTTTGCGGTGATTTTAACCGGCAATAATGATGGGAAGAGAATACATTTCCGGACACTCAGTATCAGGTACCCTGACATGTAAAATATGTTCAGGGCCATTCCAGGAGGTATCGGTAAAATGTTGGGATCTGTACTTATTGGCTTTCCCTCAATGAAAGTCACCAACTTTTCACATGATTGTTTTCCTGTGCAAGAAGAATTAGAATATTTCAGGAAAACATGACAGCAATTCACCTTTGCTGACTTACGGGGATTGTGTTTGTATGGCCCTCTGGCTATACTACCTGTAGAATTGAAATAGCAAACTACACTACCACTTTCTGCCTTTTGATTGAGAATTGATCCTGTTAACTCTTGCCGTACCAGCGCCTTCAACTCTAATTCCTCCTCCTACACGATAAGCGTAATGATTCAATTCAGCTGTGATAATCAAGAAAAGTTTTGCTATTAAGGTGAATTTGTACTCTGGTTTCTACACCTTAAAGGTACAACATTCCCGATGCAAATGCAAGAAGTTAAGATTTTCCGCTTTCCAAAAAATACAAAACTTAAACGGCCTCCCGGATTTGGCATTAATTTAAACATTAATTATATCCTGGTTGTTATATAATTCAGTTTTAGTCTTTATGACTATTGTATTTGACAATGAAAGAGGAGTCCGGATACCTCATTAAAAACGGGGCGCATTCTGAAAAGCCTTATGAGTAGGATAATATTAATACACAAGAAAATGGTAACTGTAGTTATTTCGCACGAATGCAAAAACTATTCTGACTGGAGAAAAGTTTTTGATGCTGATGAAGGAAACCGTCTGAAAGCCGGATTTAAAAGTACAGGCGTTTATCATTCGGTTGATAATCCTAATAAAATTACAATTTTAGGTGAAGCGCCGAGTGTAGAAGCGATAAATGGTTTTATGACAAATCCCGCGTTGAAAGAAGCCATGGAAAAAGGAGGTGTGATAGGCATGCCCGATGTTAAATTATTAAGAAAGCTTTGATTATGCCCTTTATGCTTTATAAAAATGCCGGGTAGGTTTACTTATCCGGCTTTTTTAAACCCTTTCCCCAATTGTCATTTCAAAGAAGAATTATGAAACTTGCCATACACCACGGACTAAGACCGGTGCACTTAGCAAAAGTTCCGAAACACAACCTTCGAAATCTATAATAAGCGGCTCAAACATTATTAATGCATTGATTGTTGTATGTTTTAAAGGTTGAATTAATTACAGTATAGACAACAACATAAAAGTGGAGATCAGGATCCACTCTAAAAACGGGGCAGAACCGAAAAGCCAAATGTACAGTTTACTAAAAACTACAAATTATGCCTAAATATGTGATTGAAAGAGAAATTCCGGGAGCCGGAAAAATGACCGCCGAACAATTAAAGGTGATTTCGCAAACTTCCTGCGGAGTACTGAACAAAATGGGACCTCAGATTCAATGGGTACACAGTTATGTGACTGCTAATAAAATTTATTGTGTTTACAATGCCTCAAATGAAGAAATGGTTCGTGAACATGCCAGGCAGGGAGGATTTCCTGCAAATTCAGTGAGTAAGGTGTCAACAATCATCGATCCGACAACTGCAGAATAATCAGCCTGTCAGAACCTTGAATCAGACATTAACTGATTGTTTTTTATCATCCTTATGATCCTGTGCTCTCTGAATTCGGGATTTTTTTGTTTAACCTTTTCGCAAATAAGACGAAAGGTATTCTTAGCCACAATTTGAGGAATCAAAATGTAACCGGGTATTTCCCGGGTTTATTCTTGAAGAAATGACTCTTCTGGCAGGAAAATTTGCATGGAAACCCTGAGCCATCCAGTCCTCTCATCGTAATTAAACGCTAGCTGGCATAAGCCTTTAAGTTCCGTTGGCTTTAGCCAATTAGGATAATAGTATCCTATTATCTTCAAACCCTGCTGATCATTTTTGGTGTCCCATCCTGGTTCAGCTGAACCTGGTGATTTATGTAAGTTATGTTTAATTTGCAAGTAATGCTTCTTGTTATTAAAGAAACAGGACTACACTAAATGTAACGGTGTATATAGAACAGAAAAGCGGGAATATTGTTAGAATTACTGATTGAAAGTATGTTACATAATATGTTAATACACAAGTTTTACTTCAGTTGTATATAATTACTATGTTTATCCCAAACTCTATAGTATTACAATTGTGAGGTATCAACAATTAATAAAGAGTGTCCGGCTTAAATTATTTCAAGGAGTGACATCCGGCATTTTTTAGTAATAAACCTTTAAATAATTGATATACAACGCTTAAAGATGTTTTACAAATTTAATTTTTACAGTTTATGAGCAAGACTGGATCTTCAAACCAAAGCCTTTATTAATATATGAACACCCCTTATAGATGAAAAAGCAAAAGAGAACTTCAATCGGATTGCCCTTGCTTCTAACAAATACAGAAGAATTGTTGAAAAGGGAATCATTGAAAACGAGCCCGTTATTTTCGGAAGCAGAAACGCGCAAGCTTAGTGAGGAATTGCAGTTGAGAATGGCAGAACCGGAATTTCAAAATATAAAGCTCAAACTGACAAGTAACCCCGCACTTGATTTAACTGAAAATTACCATGCCTTAAATGAGTTTAAACAATCAGGCTTGTTCACACTCTCATTAAAAGGTGAAATAATAGAGATCAATATTTCCGGATCACAAATGCTTGGCAAAAAAAGCGCACGCTTAATAAACAAACGATTTTCCAATTTCATTTCCGATGATACTCTATCTGTATATAATATTTTCCTTGAGAAAGTGTTTAATAGTAAATCCAACGTAAGTTGTGAGGTGACGTTGTCAACCAAAGGGAATTTCCCGATGCATGTTTTGCTTACCGGCATTGTTCCTGAAAACGGAGCTCATTGCATTATGTCAGCAGTCGACATTACTTTTTGCAAACTGGGAAAAACGTATCGGGAGATGGGCTGGGAAATACTTCAGTTACTGGATGGACAGGGAGATTTGCTGGATTCGGTTAAGAATGTTATCTCTGCCTTAAAGGTATGTACAGGGCTTGATGCCGTGGGCTTTCGTTTGCAAAATGGGGATGACTTCCCGTATTTTGCTCAGAAAGGTTTCTCCGGGGATTTTATAATGACAGAGAACTCCCTTGTTGAACAGGAAGAAAATGGAAAGGTATGCGTGAATAAGGATGGTCACATCAATCTTGAATGTACCTGTGGGTTGGTTATTTCAGGCAAAACTGATCCTGCTGATCCATTCAGTACTCAAGGGGGGAGCATCTGGTCAAATGATTCATTCCCTTTTCTGGGCCTCCCTGCAGGTGAAGACCCCAGGCTTCATCCACGAAATAAATGCATTAGTAATGGCTATGCATCAGTTGCCCTGATACCTGTAAAGAATAAAGACAGAATTGTAGGTATGTTGCAGTTTTGCGACAGACGCAAGGGGTGTTTCACCCCGGATACAATTGAAACGCTGGAAGGAATCTCATCGCACATAGGAATAGCGCTGTTTCGCAAGTTGGTCGATGACAAACTTAGCCTGCAAAGTGAGATTTTGGAAAATATGCCGGAAGGAGTTTTTCTTTACAGTGCTGACGACGGGTTAATAGTTTATACAAATCCGAAACTTGAACATATGTTCGGGTATGATCCGAAAGAACTGATCGGGAAACATGTCAGTGTTGTTAATGCTCCCAACGAAAGAAGCCCTGAAGAAACATCAGCTGAAATCCTTCAAAGCCTCCTCATTAATGGGATTTGGTGCGGGGAAGTAGAGAATATAAGAAAAGACGGGACCATTTTCTGGAGTCAGGTGAATGTTTCAGCATTTGAGCATCCGCATTATGGGAAAGTATGGATTTCTATTCAACAGGACATTTCTAAGCGGAAACAGTTAGAGAAGGCATTGCGGGAGAGCGAGACAATACTCAACAACGCCCAGCAAATTGCTCACGTGGGCAGCTGGGAACTGGATGATGCAACTCATGAATTGCGCTGGTCAGAAGAGACTTTCCGTATATTTGGGTTCGAACCCCATTCCGTGAGCCCTACAATGGAATTGTTCCTACAATGCATACATCCTGAAGACTTGCCGGATCTTACTGAATCAATTATTGTTGCCTGGGACCTGCGAAACCCTTTTAGCAAAGATCACAGGATTATCCTGCCTGATGGTCAGGTACGTATTGTTCACGAACAGGCTGAAATTAAATACACTGATACAGGTAAACCTGAAAAATGGATGGGTATTGTGCAGGATATTACTTATGGGCACCTCTAAAAACCAATTGTTAATATATACATCTGATTGTTAATAACTTGACCTCATTTATGTTGTTGGATTTTTTATATTTGCTATAG
>JANXXZ010000233.1 GCA_025350385.1 Bacteroidales bacterium | reverse complement strand
GGTAAACAGCATGCTCATGGTCGGTTCGTCGATATGAATATCGGGAAGAGCCTCAGGAAATTCCGGATCGGTAATGGTATCGCCTATGTCAAAACTATCGAGCCCTACAACGGCACAAATGTCGCCCGAATGCACCGATTCAGTCTTAGCACGACCTAATCCCTGGAATACATATAATTCCTTAATTCGTGATTTTACAGTGGATCCATCCCTTTTTACAAGGGTTATAATCATCCCCGGACTGATGGAACCTCTCGACACACGCCCTATCGCAATGCGGCCAACATAAGAACTGTAGTCAAGCGATGTGATTTGCATCTGCATTGGACCTTCGGGTTGAGGGGCTTCAGGAATATACTGTAGGATGGCATCGAGCAAAGCTGTAATATCCGTAGTTTGCACCTTCCAGTCGGTACTCATCCAGCCATTTTTGCCTGAACCATAAATAGTCGGGAAATTCAACTGATCTTCGGTTGCCTCAAGGTTGAAGAAGAGTTCAAACACGTGCTCTTCCACTTCGTCGGGACGACAATTTTCCTTATCAACTTTATTTATTACGACTATCGGCTTTAATCCAAGTGAAAGTGCTTTCTGGGTAACAAACCGTGTCTGAGGCATAGTGCCTTCAAATGCGTCTACAAGCAGAAGCACACCATCGGCCATTTTAAGAACCCGCTCTACTTCACCACCAAAATCGGCATGCCCGGGGGTATCGATAATATTTATTTTTACTCCCTTATATTCAACAGATACGTTTTTTGAAGTAATGGTAATCCCTCGTTCACGTTCAAGATCATTACTATCGAGGATCAGTTCCCCGGCTTCTTCATTGTCGCGGAAAAGCTTACAGGCAAACAATATTTTATCTACAAGAGTGGTCTTTCCATGGTCAACATGGGCAATAATCGCAATATTACGGATACTTGGCATAAAATGTATTTCATGTTTGTAGGCAATGGTTTAATGACTGCCTTTCGCAGAGTCAATGTTCTGCTATAACTTAATGAGCGGGATTACCGGGTTTCGAAATGATGGTAAACTTTTGAATATCAGCAAAAAAACTGATCTTTCTAAAGTCGGAAACCGGGGTGCAAAGATAGCTGTTTTTATGGCTGGAATTACGGATTCCGAAAAGAGTTCCAATCTGCCGATCAACCTGCTGAAAGCCAGGTATATTTGAATAGTACTAACTGGTATGATATAGATCCTTTATACCAGCTGCCTCCAATATAAAAACCCGCCGGTTCAATGAACAGCGGGCTTTTTCAAAAAACAAATATTTAAGAAACAAGGATACTGCGTAAAAAAACAATAAAGAAGCTTTTGGAATACCCAGGTCACCTAAATTGCTGCCGGAGCCTGTTTTGCATCAGAAGGTACATCGGCAGTCAACGTTTTAATGAAACTAACAATATCTGTTGTTTGTTCAGAAGTAAGGTCCTTGCCAAGTTGCAGTTTAGCCATGATTACAATGGCTTTATCCAGTTCTTTCACACTTCCGTCGTGGAAATAAGGATAGGTTTTTTCAGCGTTACGAAGCGAAGGCACCTTGAACATATATTTATCAGCTTCATTTTTGGTGACTTCCATTTTTCCCTTATCATCAAGCACACTTCCAGTAAGAGTTTTATAATCCGTTCCAATCATGGGGAATTTCTGGAACATGCTTGCTCCCATCAGAGGACCGCTATGACAAGCAGTACAACCGGTAGTCATAAATGTATGAAGACCTTTCTTTTCCTGTTCATTCAGGGCAGTAACGTCGCCATTCAGATAGGCGTCAAATTTAGAGGGAGTAAGCAAGGTTCTTTCGTATGAAGCAATTGACTTTTTTACATTGGTAAAGGAAATGGGATCTTTATCCGTTGGATATACTGCAGCAAACATTTTTCTGTAGCCATCAATTTTTTTGAGACGTGCAATCACTTCTTTCTCAGTGGGCATGTTCATCTCGACTGGATTCATCATAGGTCCCCCAGCTTGCTCTTCCACATCTTTCATCCGGCCATCCCAGAATTGCAGGAAATGCAAGGCTGCATTGAAAG
>JANXXZ010000208.1 GCA_025350385.1 Bacteroidales bacterium | reverse complement strand
GATTCTTCTTAAACTAAATGCACGATTGGCTATTAACAAATAACCGGTGTAGCCAATTTAATCCTCCGAAATTGACTAATCATATTTGTATTATGACTCTAATGGTTTTATTCGTGTTGGAATTAATGTCAGAATTAATCATTAGAAAAAAAGAACGGCAATGAATAAATGGTATTTTTATAGCTGTTGCCGGGATACCTGTGAATTTGCAACTCAATTGCATATTTCAGGAACAAATTACCAACATAACTGTTTAAATAACAACTCTATAAATCTTCTCATATACGGCCCGAATAACTAATCATTTTTTCTATGTATGACTTTTTTCTGACACTCCACTCCTGGAACAGGCGAATTATTCTGGTATTAGGCATTTTAGCTGTTGTAATGGCATATAACGGATGGAAGACAAGGCGTGTATTCAGCTCACTCGACAACCTCCTGGGAACTACGTTGATCGGATCAATGCACATTCAATTGTTACTTGGGATACTGCTTTACTTCTTTTTCAGTCCGTTAACCCAATTTGCCCTTTCCCATTTTAGTGAAGCCATGAATAACAACCATCTCAGGTACTTTGCCCTGGAGCACTGGATTGTCATGTTGTTGTCTATTGCCATTGCACAAACCGGCCGTATCATGGTACATAAAACGGAAGATGAAAACCTGAAACACAAAAGATCCTTTATTTATTATTCCATTGCCATGTTTCTTATATTATTAATGATACCCTATGGAAATTACCACCAGGAAGCCTGGAGCAACCTTATGAAGATAGTACATCCATAAGGTTAATTATTCATCTTTAACAGCGTGAATCAAAATTGTACTGTTACAAGTCAGGATTTTTTACCAGTGGAATGCTCCCGCACCCTGCACTATGCGCCAAGCACCGGGCACTATGCACTATGCACTGAGCTATCGGCACCCGGCACCCGGCACCTATAAAACGGAACCTGAAACTTTTTTCAATAAGCAATCCCGATCCTTTGCACCAAAGCAGAAAACCGTATTTTTGCCATAAATACAGTTATAATGCGTTTCAGCGATATACCCGGGCAGCAGCTAATCAAGCAACGTCTCATCCAGTCAGTAAGAGATAACAGGGTGAGCCATGCCCAACTGTTCCTGGGGCCCGAAGGTTCAGGGAAACTTGCACTTGCCATTGCCTATGCCCAGTATATCAATTGCCGGAACCGGACCGAAGATGATTCCTGCGGAGTATGTCCTTCATGCAATAAATACAATAAACTCATCCATCCTGACCTGCATTTCCTCTACCCTATAAATAAAACCAAGGATGTGGATGAAAAAAAAGTAATGAGTAAGGATTTCATTGTTGCCTGGCGTGAATTCCTCATATCCAACAATTGTTTTATCACCTTGCCCGATTGGTATGATAAAATCGGGATCGAAAAAAAACAGGGCATTATAAACGCCGAAGATGCTGATAGTGTAAATCATACCCTTGCCTACAAAGCTTACGAAGCAGAATACAAGGTTATGATCATCTGGATGGTGGAAAAAATGAACAATACGGCAGCCAACAAGCTGCTCAAAAATCTTGAAGAGCCTCCTGATAAAACCCTGTTTATTCTTGTATCGGAAAACCATGACCAGGTAATCAGCACTATTATTTCACGCACTCAACTTATTAAGATTCCCCGTCTGGACGATGACACCGTTTCGGAGGCTTTAATTTCCCGTTATCAATTATCAGCTGAATGTGCTGATAGTTTAGCACGTTTGACGGATGGGAATTTCAGGGCAGCTATGAGCATGGCAGAAAAAACGGATGGGGAAACAGGTTCAGCTGATCCGGAAAAGGAGCGTTTCCTGCTTTTGCGCGAATGGATGCGGAGAATCTATGTTTTTGGCACTAAACAAAAAGAATATGACCAGTTGCAGGAAGTGATTTCCCGGCTGGTAGGCGACGGAAGCCGTGAAAAACAAAAGGAAATACTGGGTTTCAGCCTGAGAATGTTCCGCCTTTGCATGCAATATCATGTCGGGAATCAACAGATGGTGCGCTACTCAGGTGAGGAAATGGATTTTATCTCCAAATTTTCCGCGTTTATACATCCCCGCAATATCGCAACTATTGATGAAGAACTGAACCGCGCCATTTTTCACATCGAGCGCAATGCCTCGGCAAACCTCGTTTTTACAGATCTCTCGCACATCCTTG
>JANXXZ010000202.1 GCA_025350385.1 Bacteroidales bacterium | reverse complement strand
GCGCCGATACGGATGAAATCATTGAAGCCATACAGCAGGTGATCCACGGAAATGAATATATCAGTCAGCAGGTAGCTGATATACTCAAGGGAAAACCGGGCAGGGCTGAAAATCAGCCGGTATTGACCCGGAGGGAAGTGGAAGTACTCAAACTCATTGCCGATGGACTTACCAACCAGGAGATAGCCGAAAAATTATTTATCAGTTCCTGGACGGTTGACAGCCACCGGAAAAACCTCCTTCTGAAGTTTAATGCCAAAAACACCGCCATACTGGTTAAGATGGCTGTATCAGGAGGGTTTATAGAATACTAATTTTGTAAGTGCCAGGTTCCAAGTGCCGCGTGCATGGTGCATGGTGCATGGCAACCTTCCTAATAAATCCTTACCAATAGTTAGTAATCAGATGTATGTGCACTAAGCACTAAGTCATCGTTATCACCACATTCCCGGTTTTCTGCCCGGTTTCCACATACCTGTATGCTTCCACGATTTGTTCCAGGGGGTAACGCCTGTCGATTACGGGCTTATACCTGCCTGTTTCCACCAGTTCTTTCAGGAAAATAACATCTTCCTTACTGATTGATGGAACCGGAAATAATACTTTCTTATCACCGAACAAAGGAGTTATTAGCGCAAGGAATACATTTTCCGAGTGTTTCCCCAGTTCTGTAGATATGTATATTCCTTTCTTTTTGAGAAGTGGTTTGCATTTCCCGAATGAACTTTTTCCAACGGAATCGAAAATGAAGTCAAATACCTGTTCTGTTTTGGTAAAATCCTGTTGGGTGTAATCGATTACCACATCCGCTCCCAACGATTTAATAAGGTTTACATTTTTGGTGTTGCAAACAGCTGTAACCGTGGCGCCGAAATATTTCACAAGCTGCACTGCCGCTGAACCAATGGCACCGGTTGCCCCGTAAATAAGAATATTTTGCCCCTCTTTAACGTTGGCGGCCCTTAGGTCGCACAATGCATAATGTGCGCCTTCGGTAATTGACGCAGCTTCTTCGTATGTTAAATTTCCCGGCATGGTTGTTATAGCGCCATTCTCAGCCATAGTCATGTATTCGGCATGCGCTCCAAACCTGACATCGTTATAGCCAAATACCTTATCACTTATCCTGAATAGCGAAACGCCTGGGCCGATTGCTTCAACTTCACCGGCAAACTCATTTCCAAGCGTATTATACTTAGGTCTGAATAAACCGCTGAAAAACCTGCTGATAAAATATTCGGCGCTACGGAATCCGCAGTCGGTGCGGTTTACAGTGGTTGCGTAAACTCTTATCAGTACCTCCCCGGCTTTTGGGACAGGTTTGTCAATCTCCTTCATTTTAACAACTTCCGGTGGGCCGTATTTGGTGTGTAATATTGCTCTCATCTTCACTTGCTTTTTGTATGAGATCCTTTGAAGCTGTATTTTCGGTTAATGATCAGCGGTATGGTTAGTCGCCAGTTTTGGAGTAAGTTTCTGTCAGATTTTATCTTCATTTGATGAATTATGTTCGCTTTCTGCTGTCATTCTGTTATCTAATGATGTGTCGCATTACGGTTGCCACTAACGGCACGGCAATAAAATGCGTTTGTGTTGGCCGACGCAAACGCCGGAGTTTGTCCTGATACTTTAGCTGAGGAATAGTCCCGGCGTAAGGAGGCCATGGCGGACTTTTTGCTTGTCCAGGCAGAGTGCGATTGAGTTAAATGAGCTTCGCGGTACATATTATAAAGGTAACGATAAAAGTATCTTGGTGCAAACGGTTTATAGAGGCGAGTGCGCGGTCGCGGTATAACTTTGAACGACATTGTCAGGGAAGCAGGAAGCCGCAAAAAGTTTGCCAAGCAAATGTATTTTATTGACCGTGTTAGCAAAAGTTGAGTTTAATGTCTAAAAGTTATAATCTACGGACTTATTAGAGATATACTTATCAATAGAATTCATTAACTCCGATATTTTTATGTTGGTCTGATTCAAGAGATCAAGCCTTCCTTTCCATTCTATTGGATCACTATCTGTGATTGGATAAAGTGAAGTGAGAGGAGACTCAATTTCAGATGATGGAAAGTAGGTTGTACCAATCGTATAACTGGGAAAATAATAGATATATTTTAAGTCCAATACCTCTATTTTTAATGATTTATCCTTTATGGTGAAAATATATGTATGGTAGCATTTTACTTTTGAACTCTTTTCCTTTTTTCCGAAAAAGAAACTTTGATAATCTGTAGTATAAAACACCTCAAAATATCCTTTTAAGATAATTTTTCCATTTTCTAAGCTTGAATAATGAAGGACTGATTCAAGCTTTCCAAAATTAATTGCACTCCACTCCATTATTCTGTCATAAATGACTTTTAATGGTATATTTCCATAAGAGAAGACTTTTTTTAATTCTACTTCTTTAGTCAAATCGTTTACTGGCAGACCGGGGAAGCCGCCAAAAAATGAAATCAAATCCTGCCATTCTTTACCAATCTGTCTATAAGTTTCAAGATTTATTTTACCTGAAGCATACTTATCAGCCAGATTTTTTACTTCTATTTCCTCTGTCTGGCTACTTGATAGAATGGAGAAACTTAGCAGAATTACAGTTATTAGTAATGTCTTCATGTTTAGATATTTTATTGTTAGAGTTAATGTTTAATTTTTGCTAACTTCCAAATAAACTCAATAGTACACTGACGTAAAAAGAAATTAAATTCGTTACCTACCTATCAGCGCTTCGCCTTCTCCCCCGGTCCCCTCACTCCCTCACGCCCTCGCACCCTCGCTCCCTCAAAAATCCAAAACCACCCTCACCAATCACGCCCCCTGCAGCCTGCTGAAATCCCTCGAGAATTCAAACATAAACTCCTCCGCCTTTTCAACCATTTTCTTTGAACCTATAAACAAAGGCACCCGCTGGTGAATACCATAAGGCTCAATATCAAGAATCTGGTGAAAACCATTGGAAGCCTTTCCCCCTGCCTGCTCAATAATGAACGCCATAGGAGCACACTCATATAACAGCCTTAGCTTTCCTGTCGGATTTTTAGCGTTACCCGGGTAAATGAAAATACCACCACGCACCAAGTTGCGATGAACATCCGAAACCAGCGAGCCAATATAACGGGTATTGTAAGGACGGTGCGTTGCCTTGTCGTCAACCTGGCAGTATTTAATATAGCGTTTTACCCCTTCAGGGAAATAGATATAATTGGCTTCGTTAATTGAATAAATGGTCCCTTCTTCCGGGATGCGCATGTCAGGATGGGACAGGAAAAACAATCCGACCGAAGGATCATAGGTAAACCCGTTCACGCCGTTGCCGGTGGTATAAACCAGGATGGTTGAACTCCCGTAAATTACATAACCGGCAGCTACTATATTCCGCCCTTTCTGCAAGAGGTCTTCTACCGAAGCCGAACTGCCTTCGGGGGTAACCCGTTTATAAATTGAAAATATGGTTCCGATCGGTACATTGACTTCAATATTGGATGAACCGTCCACCGGGTCCATTGCAACCACATATTTTCCCTGCTGCGAATAGGCATTCCCGAAAATAATGAGATCCTCGTTTTCCTCCGAGGCAATAGCGGCGCATTGACCACCATGTTTCAAAGCATTGATAAAATGATCATTGGCAAATACATCCATTTTCTGCTGATCCTCACCCTGGATGTTGGTTGAACCATGGCGACCATTAATATCAGCCAGCCCGGCAATCCTGATTTCACGGTTAACGATTTTAGCGGCTATGGTGATATCGTTCAACAGGCGGGTAAGGTCCCCCGTTGCGCCTGGATATTCAATCTGCTTGTCGTTGATAAATTCTACCAGGGTTTTCATGGGCGGGATGGTTAATTGTTGATTGGTTATTTGTTATTGGTTATTGGTTAAAGGTTTGATTGTCAAAGGGTCAGAGGGTTTGAAGAATTCGTATTTGTTTACAATTTAGGGTTTCAGAATTGTATTCTACATCCTTTGTTATCTCCTTAAACTAATTTCCTTTTCATCTTTCAATTTTCAACATACAATTTTCAATTCTCTGTAACCGTTTTCGGCCGGAAAGCAGGTTCGCCCCGGGATCTAAAAGCTGTAAACAAATATATTACTTTTGCCTGCATTATTCAATTTTCTCAAAATGAAAGTATTCAAGTTTGGAGGAGCTTCGGTAAAGGATGCCAGTGCAGTGCGCAATGTGGCGAAAATCCTGAAGGCATATGATACCGAACACCTCGTAGTTGTGGTTTCGGCTATGGGAAAAACTACCAATGCGCTTGAGAATGTCGTAAATGCCTGGTACGGAACAAGAGGGGAACTGGATAAGAAACTGGACGTCGTATCTTCCTATCATGAATCGATTCTTTCGGAACTTTTTCCCGATCCTGAACACCCGGTTTATGCCCGTTTCGAAAGCTGGATGGGACAATTAAATGCTTATGTGTCAGACCCTAATTCCGGTAATTATGATTTTGATTACGACCAGGTAGTAAGCCTGGGGGAACTCATCTCTACCACAATTGTTCATGAATACCTGCTAACGGAAGGACTTAAGAGCGAATGGACCGATGTCCGCGGCTTTGTAAGGACGGATGATTCCTGGCGGGAAGCCAGGGTGGACTGGCAACCAACCGGTGAGCTGATAAACAAAGCGCTTCAACCGGTCATTCAGAATCAACGGTCAAGTATCACCCTGACTCAGGGATTCCTGGGTTGTACTGCCCAAGGAGATACCACAACCCTAGGGCGTGAAGGATCAGATTATACCGCCGCTATTTTCTCGTTCGTGCTCAATGCCGAAGAAATGGTGATATGGAAAGATGTTCCCGGTTTATTGAATGCCGACCCGAAATATTTCAGCATAACCCAGCGGCTGGCCAGCATTTCGTACCGCGAAGCCATTGAACTGGCATATTACGGCGCCACCATTATCCATCCGAAAACCATTAAACCGCTTCAGAACAAGGAAATTCCATTACGGATCAAATCATTTGTGGATCCGGAAAGTGAAGGCACTCTGATACATCTTAATACCGCTGCCGACAGCCTCATCCCTTCCTTTATTTTCAAGGTTGACCAGGTACTCATATCCATTTCACCGCGCGATTTCTCCTTTATCGACGAACAAAGCCTGAGTGAAATCCTGGCAGTTTTTGCTAATAACTCCATACACATCAGCCTGATGCAAAATTCGGCAATCAGCTTCTCTGTTTGTGTGGATCATAACGAACGAAGATTATCACAGTTATTTGAGGCTTTAGGAAAAGAATACAAAGTTCGCTACAACACAGGCTTGGAACTTATTACCATCCGCCATTACGACCAGGCAACTATTGACAGAGTGCTGGAAGATGGG
>JANXXZ010000117.1 GCA_025350385.1 Bacteroidales bacterium | reverse complement strand
AGATTCAACGCTATCGGAACTGATACCAATTACTTCAGCTCCTGCATCTATAAAATCCTGATAGCTGTCGCGAAATGCGCATGCTTCCTTTGTACATCCGGCTGTCTCATCTTTAGGGTAAAAATATATCACCATTGCTTTTTTGCCGGAAAGGCTTTCACTTTTAAAAATATTCCCTTCCTGGTCGTATAAGGAAAAAGAGGGGAGCAGATCACCTGTATTTATTTTCATTTGGTTCTGAATTTAAAATAGTGTAGGATTAGTGTTTCCCATAAAAGTTCCTTGTGCTTGGTTCCTAATGCAAACTGCTTATTTCAATTGTTCTGATGTTCTGAGCTTCTACTATTTTTTGTAAATATATAATTTTGATCTGACATCGGAACCCGGCACCTGGAAAATGGAACCTTCATCTGGTTTTAGTTCATTAATTGAATTGTTTTCCAAAGTTTTCTTAACAGAACCTTTTATTTTATCAGCTTAGCTATAAAAAAAACCACAAATCTACTGTCAGATCTGTGGATTTTATGATTGAAATAGAAAAAAATCCGGATATTCAGGAAATGATGAACTAATCCGTAAAATCTTTGAGATTATCCATGAGTTTACGCCGGGTAAAGAATATGCGGCTCTTGACTGTTCCAATCGAAATGTTCAGACTGTCGGCTATTTCTTTGTACTTAAAACCTTCATTATGCATTTCAAAAGGCAGGCGCTGGTCGGGTGCAAGTTTCGAAATACTCTTCCGGATCTCTTTTTCCGAATACTTTGATTCGGGTGAAGCAAAATCCGATTTGCGCGGGATGTTCAGGTAGAAAAGATCTTCTGTATTATCAATAATGGTGTTGGCTTTCTGGTTACGGCGATAATTATTGATAAAGGTGTTTTTCATAATAGTGTATGTCCATGCCTTCAGGTTTGTATCGTCGGCAAACTTATCGCGGTTGGATAGCGCTTTCAGATAAGTATCCTGAATCAGATCTTTTGCTTCTTCACGGTTGGAAGTCAGCATGTTTGCATAATAGTGCAGGTTATCGTGCAAACTGACGAGCTTATGGGTGAATTCTATCTGTGTCATGATATATAGATGTTTAATTATTATTGAATAAAGTTAGACAAAGTTATTTATAAAGATTAAAAATAATGTTAATAATATGTTATTTTCGTGTTAAAACATGTTAACATCACTATTAACAATGGTTTCAGGCATTTACTATTTTAATTTAGAATGATTAAAACCTGTTAACGAAAATACAACCAAATATTAAACAAAACAAATATCTAATTTTAAAAAATGTTAAATTTCAGGGATGAAATTCCAACATTCAAATAATCAAATATTTATATATGAAAAAATCCGGCCTGATGGACCGGATTTCTTGATAGGATAGATATATTGCTATACTTTTTCTAAAAATTCAACGAATTCCTGGGCAGAGTTCAATAAATATATGTTAAAGGGTAATCTCGCAAACACCTGGTGAAACTGGTAACCGCCAACCAGTATTTTCTTTTCAGGAAACAACGTTGATAAGTGGTCAAGGCATTCCTGCAAATCATCACCAGGCATTGCTGAAGTGATGGATGTAAAGAGGAAATCAACAGGTTTGATCGATGCAATATCAACAAGGTTCATGATCGGTACGTTTTGTCCGAGGTAAATGACCTTGTGTCCGCCTTTTTTGAGCAGGTAATGATAATACAGGAGTCCCATTTCATGGTATTCATTGGCCGGCAAAAAAAGCAGGAATGTTTTAGAAGCTTCGGTATAGGCTGCATGCTGACCATCAATAGCCAATATGAGCTTTTGCCTTATCAGGTTGCTCACGAAATGTTCCTGGGCAGGAGTGATAGTTCCGATTTGCCAGAGTACTCCTATTTTTTCAAGAAACTGGCTGAGTATTTCAGTGATTGTATTGTCGAACCCAAGCTTAATAATTGCTGAAGAGAGTATTTTTTCAAAACGTTGTTCGTCCATCTCGATCATGGATAAAACTAGGCTTTCGACTTCATGTTGGTAGTCGGAATCGCTGGAGGTAATGTCAACAACAGTCTTGGATATCTCTTCCTGTGTCATTCTTACGATATTCGATATCCTTAAGCCAAATCGGTAAAGAATGGACACATTCAACAGACCTCGGAGATCTTCATCCGTATATGACCTGATATTGGTCAGGGTACGTGCCGGTTCTAACAGGTGATACCGTTTTTCCCAAATCCGTATTGTATGAGCTTTAATCCCGGTAAGCTTTTCCAGGTCCTTGATTGAATACCGTATCATGTTGTTTCCGAAAAAGATGTGCAATTCCAAATAAACAGCAGAATATCAAAAATGTTTAATGTTTTATTGCAAAATGCTCAACTAAATTGAAAAAACAAGGAGGAATCGATAGTGTAATGTTTTAGAGATTTTAGATATTTAATCAGTATCCGAAACAAGGATTGAGACAAATCGAAAGACCTTACCGGAGACATCTGAAAATTAGAATTATCAACGGGACTTTGCACAAAACCTGAAATCTAAAATCCGCAATTCCTTACCAGCTCTCTCGTGCTATTGTTTCATCGGGTAGAAATGAATCATCAGGAACCTTTAATTGCCCAACGATCAAGTAGGGCCTTGACCTGCAGATTTATCTGAACGAGATGATGTTTTTGCATTTTAATAAATGAGTTACTCTCAGGTTTTCCAAGTACAGCAAACATTTCATCCTTGTTTTCATATACCATTTGCCGGAAAGGATTACTGTAATCACGAAGCTTTGACTCGGTGATTCCCTGAGTGTACTTTTCTTTGAGCAACACATAATCCTGGAAAAAACGTCCTATAAACTCTTTTTCTATGCCTGCAGGTTGCATCAGTTCCCTGATCGATACTATTGCGTGAACTAACTTGTCGCCACCATAGTTGTCGGCCTGCGTCAGGTAAAAATGATGAACATCTTCCCAACTCACTATTTCGTAAGAGGTAATTTGTTGTTTCATTGATTCCAGCTTATCAGCACGCATGAGTTGACCGCCAACGTTTACGAATTCCTTTCTGCTTTCAGCCAGGGTGAAGAGCCCCGCAAAGTCATCAAAGGTTATTTCAGGATGTTTCCTGGTAAATTCCAGGATAATTTCGGCTGCGTAAATCCGGATGAAGTCGCAATAAGAAGTATATGCCCCTGGCAATTTTACAATCAGGCATTTCCTCTTGCTGTGTTCAAAACCCTGGTCCGATACTTCGATATCCTGCAAAGCGCAGGAACCTGCTAAAAGCAACTGCCTGCCTTTTTTCCGGCAATCCTCTTCCTGTAAAGTTGAACCAGGTTGCTCCTGTTGAAGTATTTCCCTGCCATAAATCAATTCCAATACCGCCAAAGCATTGAACATAGAATTCACTGTATCAGGAGCCAGGTAGTTGGTTTCCAGGTGTTGTAACTGCTCAGGGCGTTTGTCCCGGTCAGCCATTTTCCAGGCATTCCGCGCGAGGGCATAAAGATTATACATGAACCAGTAAGCAGGCATGATCACCAGGCGGTCGTTGGCTGGGTCATTGCTCACAAGTGAAAATGGAAGCGTGATATTTAATTCGTTCTGGTAATCAGCTTTGGCAAGCAGAGTGAATGGAGCAAATTTGGAGTTATGCTTTACACTAGTGCAAAGGGCCGGCCAGAACCCACGACCGGCAACCAGTTCGCCGTCGGCACCCCGGCTGTTATGGTTTGAACCGATAGTAGCACCTGCGGCAATATTACTCTGGCCTTCAATAGTAGCCGCAATCAGGAATGAATTGTTGTGATGCTGCTCATGGGCAGGAAAAATAAGTGAATTCAGCACCTCGCAACAGGATATGGTGGCATTGTCGCCAAGGAATGAATTAATAAGACGTGCACCATACTTCAATTGTGAATTAGAACCCATCAGGAAACGCACTGCCTTTACCCCGTAAAAGATCCGGCAACCGTAGCCGATGATCCCATTTACCAGTTCACAACCTTCCCCGATCTGAGTGGGTGCATCAGCTGAGGAATTTATAGTCAGGTTTTTCAGTTTGTTGGCGCCTTTCAGGTAAGCATCAGTCCCGGTTTTCACATCTTTAACAATGCTGCAGTTTTTTATTACTGTCCTGCTTCCCAGTGTACCATAATACCCGCGAAAATTATCGAACTTTTTCTCGGTCATTTCACGGAAACGACGTTGGAGATCGGTATTGTGCCTGTTACGGGTCCAGAGCCAGGCATCACCTGCCAGCATACCGTCAAATGGCATGACGCTTCGTCCCCCATTTTCGTTGCAAAGCTCCAGCCATATCCTGATATCTTCACTTTCACCTTCTTTAAGAATGCCATTTCCGAATTTCGCATGATCGGAGGTGGCGATTTCATTCACATTTGCTACGATTACTTCGTCACCGGTGATGTAGTAAGCAAAATAGTTTACATTATCCACTACAACATTGTTCCCAAAGTCGCAGTTGATAATAGTACTGTTATAGAGTCCTACCGGTATCCGGAGATCATGGAATTCGAGGTAATAGGATTCAAGGTTGCCAATTCGGACCAGACCAAAAAACTTGCAATTCTTTACCAGTTCCGGATTAAAGGCGTCCGAAACCAGTAACATATTCCAATTGTCGCTGGTGTTACGGTTTCGCACAAGTACTTCGATCTCATGAGCAGTAAGCTGGCGGTAGCGGCTGTTGGTGGTATTCTGACGGTTTCGCAGATAGTATTCATCTTTTCCATCAGGAAGGCACCCGGCCGGAATAAAATTATAACCGAGGGTGACAATGGGGTGTTTTGCTATTTCGTTCATTGTAATAGTTAAAATTCGATTTTAAAAGTACAAATTCCTGCGTAAGGTTTAGCCTGAGGAGCTAAAGAAAAATGATCAACAGGCAAATCTAACTGATTGAAAGTGGTTAAAAACTCATGATTAATGATAAAAGCCGGAAATATAAAGTTTAATTGTTACTGATAGTCTTATTTATACAATTATAATTCCGGAAAATGTCGTATATTTGAAATAGCTTATTCTTCACTCGAAGTAAATACCTTTATCTGAAGGACTGAATTTTACCTCTTCTTTGGGCAAAAATTCCTCCCCATTCAATTAGTTCTGTGTACCTTAAGAATGAAGATTCCGGGCTTTAATATGAAAACTGTCACTCGGTTAAAACCAAAACGAAATGACAAAAAGGATTTTAGTACTTGTAACGGTTGTGGCAACTGTTTTTATTACCTTATATTCCTGTACAACTTATTATTTCCGTTCCAATTATAAGGAAGTTAACAGCCTGCTTCATGAAACTGCAAACCTGCAAACTAAACCTTTTTTAAAAGCCCATTTGAAAAACGGAGATATCTGCATTCTTCGCGACAACTGGAAAGCGGATACCAGTCTTAATACGGTTTCAGGAGCAGGATCAAAATATGATTTTAACCGGAATTTAATCTGTGAAGGTGCTATTTCGATCCCGATCGACAGTGTCTTTATATTTGAAACCAATACTAAGATTGTTAACCCGGAAGCATCGAGAGTTGCAGCGTTAAGTATTCTGGCAGGAGTTGATGTTGTAGTAGGTGTAATATGTCTTACTGTTCCCAAAGCTTGTTTTGGCTCTTGTCCTACATTTTATATGAACGAAAATGATAATTTTCATTATGCAGATGCAGAGGGATTTTCAAATGCAATTTCTCCTTCATTAGAGTACGCCGATATCGATGCTCTGAACAATAAACCGCTTTCGTCGAACCGGTTTTCAATTACAATGAAAAATGAGGCATTGGAAACTCATTGCGTGAACGACGTTAAGCTCCTGGCTTATCCCAGGCAAAAAGGTGAACGTGTTTACCATTCCCCGGCCGATGATTTCTATCTCTGTAAAGACAATTATGTTCTGAGCATGGCAAAAGCGGATGAAGGTAACATTACCAAATTGCTTCAGGAAATTGATTACCAGGAGCGTTTTAGCCTGTCTGACAAAAATAATCTAAGCTGTAAGGAAGAAATTTATCTGGAATTTAATAAGGTCGGAAATTCAAAAAATATAGGACTTGTCTTAAATTTTCGCCAGACCCTGATGACCACATATTTTATTTATAGCGCCCTTGGTTACATGGGCGATGAAGTAGGGGATGTGTTTGCAAAAATTGAAAGCAGTTCAGGAATCAGGGACAAACTGAAGGGCGGCATTAAGGAAAAGCTTGGCAATATAGATGTTTACTCATGGAATGAGCTAACCAATAACTGGGATTTCCAGGGCGGATTTAACGAAACTGGCCCTATTGCCATCAATAAACAAATTCTCCCACTTAAAAAGCATTCTCCAGGCTCAGATGTAAAATTGAAGCTTGTTATGAACAAAGGGTTGTGGCGAATCAATTATGCAGGTTTGACCAATATCAAAGAAAAAGTAACCCCGACCGAGATTACTCCCAACAGCATTTTGAACAAGGGCATCCCTGATAATTCTGCATTAAAATCGATTATTGATCCTTCCGACTATTTGATATCGATGCCCGGAAGTGAGTATAAATTCAACTTCATACTCCCGGGTGAAAATGAAGATTATGAGCTGTTTCTTTATTCAAAAGGCTATTACCTGGAATGGATGCGTGAGCATTGGATAAAAGATAAGGATTTACTGAAGCTGAGGCAACTGGTCGAAAATCCGGAATTATATCTTAGGACGGAAGCAAAAGAATACAAACGGTATGAAACAGAGCTGGAACAGCAATTCTGGGATTCACGAATTGATACAAAAACATTCTCATACTATGCAAACTAGATGCATTATAACAGGGCTGATGGCAATTCTTCTGGCAGCTTGTTCGGTTCCACAGTATCTTCCCACTGCCGACAAGATTGATGTGAACCCATATGGCTCATATATAGTGGTTAATTCTATTTCAGGCCGGGTTACAGATGGCGAATTGATTGCATTTGAAAGAAACAACTTTGTTGTGTTGACAACCTCCCTGAGAGATTCAGCTAAGAAATCCGTAATAATTCCCACAAATGAAGTTAAGAGTTTCACCCTGCAATATGCACAGCCGAAACACTACGGCTGGACAATCCCTCTTTATACTGTCGCCTGTATATCGCATGGATGGTTTTTAATATTTTCAGTGCCAATAAACCTTATTGTTACAATCTCGGTAACTGTTGCAGGTGAGAATGCCTATGAGTATAAGTTCCGTGATTTAACGAGCGATAAGAATGGTAAAGTTATCAATTCGGAACAAGTCAAAATGTTTGCAAGATTCCCCTATGGAATTCCTACCGGCATTGACCTGGCGAGTATCAAATAATACCTGCTCTTCATCATGGCAATCGTGAAATATTGTAAGTTTTCAAGAATGAAGAACTTCCAACCAAGGACATTGGGTTATCAAAAAAGCCTTAGCGAAGAGGAAATAAATAATTTTGAAACAGTTCCAAATTTATTTAACTTTGAGTAACCGGAAGAGTATCATCATCTCAAAAAGGTTTGTTTTCAGGTGTGAAATCGAAACTGAACCATTTAATCTATATACTAAATCAGGAACTGGGGCTTTTTCTCAGCATCAGTTTTAGCATATTCTTATTTGTTCTGTTTTTTGAGCCTTTCCCGCTTGAAAGGTTCGATTTTAATGACCGCCTGATCTTTGTGGCCGGATTAGGGGCTATCATATTCCTGTTTGTGTTCCTGGTTCATGTGGTTTTTGCCTGGATAGTTGAGAAAAACGATCACGACAGTAATGAACTGGCACCTCCGTCTTACCTGGGAAGTTTCATCTTGTTTAGCCTGAGTACTTTGGCATTTACTTTTTACCTGCATTTTGTGGGATGGGTAGTGCTTTCCTTTTACATAATGATCAGGGTAGTTATTGTTTGCCTGGTCCCGGTCGTGGTTTTAAGACTTTATGATGCCTTGAAAGATTTGAGGCATCAGAACGAATTCCTTACCATTGAAAAAAGACTATTTCAAAAACAAGTGGAAAGATACGAAGACGATTATCTTAAAAAATCAATTGAGTTAGTTGCCGAGAACACTACGGATAAAGTGAGATTCCTTACTTCAGATGTTGCTTTTGTGAAATCAGCCGATAATTATGTTGAAATTGTGTATAAGGAAGGTGAAATTTTCAAGAAAAAGCTGATAAGGAATACCCTGAAGAATGTTGAGCAACAATTGAGTTCCCATTTCAATTTTATCCGCTGCCACAGGATATGTATTGTTAACTCCCATTTCATAGAAAAGCTGAAC
The DNA here is from genome assembly GCA_025350385.1 of Bacteroidales bacterium. Lineage (GTDB taxonomy): Bacteria > Bacteroidota > Bacteroidia > Bacteroidales > UBA4417 > UBA4417. Next base: position 5,441 of record JANXXZ010000117.1, on the reverse strand, counting down.
AGGGATAATCATCATCAATGGCTGCTCATCCGCGGATTCAATGAACAGATCCCGGTCTCGCGCCAATACCTGGTAAAACTTAAAGAAATCGTTTAGACCCTAATAATTAAGATTTACATTGTTGAAATGCTGCAACGGAAGTCCGGGCTCCAAATTGCCTAAAACAATATCCGAATTGCTTATTTAATCTGCCAGATCAGATTTCCATCTCACTCTTTCTCACCTTCACCCTTTCTCACATCCCGGCCTCTCAAAAAGAGATATCCTCCTCATCAGGAAAAATAATAAGTAAAATTAATAATACCCAATGTCATTCACCCTTGTAACCTGATACTGACCACTGTTTTGTTCGTTTTACCACTAAAACACCCCGTTAATCCCTTTAATTTGCAATCACTGCTTATCAGTAATTAATTTTATACCGGGTTAGTCATTTATCTGACGCGCATTAACCCCCGGTATAGAAACAGTCAGGTGACCTGGCGGCTTTGGAATAACAAGATAATCTACCTGACTGTTTCCAAACCGGGTTAATTCCCTCTCCGATATTTTTTTTATGCCATGAACATCCTCCTGGTTTATCCGCAATATCCTGATTCATTCTGGAGTTTCAGGCATACATTGCGATTTATTTCCATGAAAGCCGCCATTCCGCCTCTCGGATTAATCACCGTTTCAGCAATGTTCCCGGCTGCCTGGCAGAAAAAACTGGTAGATTTGAATGTTTCTTCATTGCTCACGGGCGATATCCGATGGGCTGATTTTGTATTCATCAGCGCAATGAACATACAAAAGGAATCGGTTAACAGGATTATTGAGGAATGCAAAAAGAACGAAGTAAAGATCGTGGCGGGCGGCCCGCTTTTCACGCAGGAATTTTACAACTATTTCCAGGTTGATCATTTCATTTTGAATGAAGCAGAAATTACCTTTCCGCCGTTTCTGAAAGACCTGGAAAACGGTCAGGATCCCCGGAAAATTTACACGACTGATGAATTTGCTGACATTTCAGAATCCCCTGTACCTGATTACCATTTGTTGTCGAGGAAAGATTATGCTTCCATGAATTAAAGGTTACACGCGGATGCCCTTTTGCCTGCGATTTCTGCGCCATCACTACCCTCCTGGGACATAAGGTGAGGATGAAAGCACACAGCCTGGTCTTACTGGAACTGGATGCTCTATATGACCTGAATTGGCGCGGTTCAATATTTGTGGTGGACGATAATTTCATCGGAAACAAGAAAGAAATCAAGCACTTTGCTTCCGGCTATGATACAGTGGATGCATGATCATGGCAACCCGTTCAATTTTAACACTGAAACTTCTATCGATCTTGCAGATGATGAAGAACTCCTGTCATTAATGGTAGAAGCAGGGTTCAGTTCCACTTTCATAGGTTTTGAAACTCCTGATGAAATATCCCTTCAGAACTGTAATAAAGTTCAGAACAAAAACAGGGATATGCTCCTGAGCGTAAAAAAGATACAAAACGCAGGGATTCAGGTTTCAGGAGGGTTTATTGTGGGTTTCGACAGTGATACATCAAGTGTTTTTCAGCGGCAGATCAGTTTTATCCAGCAAAGCGGAATAGTTTCTGCCATGGTAGGGTTGTTAAATGCTCCAAAACACACAAAACTATATAAGAGGCTTGAAGCCGAGAACCGACTGACAACGGAAACAACCGGCAACAATACCGATTACTCCATGAATTTTATCCCCAGGATGAATTATTTCGAACTATTGGAGGGATATAAAACAATTATAAGAGACATTTATTCTGAAAAGCCATATTAAAAAAGGATCCGCAGGTTTATGCTAAATTATAAAAGGCGTCGCGCAATACCGAAAAAATTTGAACTTTCACAGCTGAAGGCTTTCTTAAAAACAGTTCTTATCATTGGAATTGCTCAAAAAAGGAAGATTTGAATATTGGAAATTTCTTTTCTGGACCCTGTTCAGGCGGCCGGGCTTATTTATTGATGCTATGACATTCACTGTTTATGGCTATCATTTCCGGACCATATTCGGCCTTCACAATAAATATACCTCATAAGCATGCAGCAGGTTGATAGTAGCGGAATTTTACCGTTGATAATTATTCAGCCGGTTTGCTAGGTCAAATAGTCAACATGGTTGTCAGGTAATGAACGTTGAACTTAACACTCTTGTTCGAAATTTAAATGATACCCCTGCTATGCTATCTTAGACTACCTTTACAAATTAAGGAATAACATTTTAAGGATCGTTTCACTAAGTGTTGGCTGTATAAAGAAAGCAACAACGATATCATCTGATTCTGAGAGACTTATTAAAATTAAAAACTGTAAGTCGAAAACAGATGGCTGGTGAAAATTAAATGCAAGAATATAATATCTGCATTCTGACTCCTACTCACTCTGTTCCGATAAGCACGGAATTTTAATTTTTTACTGACTCTATTTACAATGAGAAAAAGAAGAAACAACATTGTTTACCCGGTCTTATTCATGGGAATAGTATAAATCCTGCAATGTAGCTGTAAAAAGGACAGCAACACCGATCCCGTGACGCAGATAATAGTTATGACTACAGGCCCGGTTTCGGATATTACCCAGACATCGGCAATTTGCGGAGGAAATATTACTAGCGATGGTGGCGCGGCAATTACGTCCCGGGGAATCTGCTGGAGTACCAGCCAGAATCCTACTACTGCTGATAGTATTGGAACAAATGGAACTGGTTTGGGCAGCTATTCTATAAGCCTGGCAGGATTATCTGCCAATACTACTTATTATGCCAGGGCGTTTGTTAAAGCGAATTCCTCAACGGGTTATGCAAATGAAATATCGTTTAAAACCAGACGTTAAATTCCCGCAACTGTAACTGACATTGATGGAAATGTTTACAACACGGTAACCATCGGGACCCAGACCTGGTTCAAGGAAAACCTGAAAACCACCAGGTATAATAATGGAGCAGCCATTGTTTACCCGGGGGGCAACAATGCTTCCTGGCAAAAAAACAGCACCGGGGCTTATGCCTGGTACAATAATGATGTGGCTAATAAAAGTACTTATGGAGCTTTATATAACTGGTATGCCGTTAAAACAGGTAACCTTTGTCCTGAAGGCTGGCACGTTGCCTCCGACGCTGAATGGACTACCTTAACCGATTACCTCGGCGGACTGAATTCAGCCGGGGGGAAACTCAAAGAAACAGGCACTTTACATTGGAATAACCCTAACTCCGACGCCACAAATGAGTCAGGATTTACAGCCCTTCCGGCCGGCAGCCGGAACCTTGACGGCTCTTTCGATACCAAAGGTTATAACGGCTATTGCTGGACCTCTGATGCATCGACAACCACTGATGCCTGGTCGAGGTATATGTATTACGGGAACGGTTTTGTATACAGGTACACGTACAATAAGCCGCTGGGTTATTCGATCCGTTGTATAATGGATTAACTCTTAATGTTTTTCAATCTCGTGAAGATTTCACGGAATGAAGTGCGGAATTGATTTGTTGATGGTGCTGTTTACTTGATGAAAGTAAAGGAAAATGACCCTGTCATTTTTTTGGTTCCGTTTATAAAGACCGATAAAATCTATCAATCTTCATCTGTTACTTTATGTTATTTAGCATCACCTCCTGCCTGTCTTCCACTCTGACAGTTGGGGTATGCGACATTATAACTTTGACTGGATGGTTAATTGATGTTGATCTCCTGACCAAGAAACTTAGGCTTCTTATCAAAAAGAATATCAACACATACCTTAACTCTGGCAAATTTTTCCCGGACCTTGGTTTTGAAGCCGTTGTAAACATCTACATCTTTTGCATTAAAGCCTACGGCATTCAGAATTAGACATTTTGAGATGTAGATAGCCCGCCGGTTATGGAATTCCTGCGAAATCACTGTGAAGCTTTGCTGCCCGAATACCTGGTCAATCCTGATTAATGAATCATAAATCCTGAAACCTGCATAATCAAGAAATATTTTGTCTTCAGGAACTCCTTGTTTAATCAATTCATTTTTCATGTCGAGGGGTTCATTGTAATCTGCCTTGCTGTTATCCCCGCTTATAAAAATAAAATCAATTTTGCCGGAATTAAACAGGGCAACTGCAGCTGTAATCCTGTTTGTAAAATACTGGTTGGGTGATCCTGATTTCAGATATCGTGAGGTTCCTAGCAGCAGACCGACCTTATTATGAGGAATAGTATTCACATCGTTAAATTCCAGTGCACGGGTCGCCGATTGAATCCTGTTATCAGCTATCCAGATAATTAAAATAAGCAGAACCAGTAATAAAGGAATCATCCATTTTGCCTTTTTCATGAGTTTATATCTTAACAATCACACTATTATCACTAAATAGTTGGTTACAAACTTTTATATGATGTAATCAAATATAGCAAAAGAATAAGCTGTTTAAAGCCGTTGATTTTTATAGTTAATAAGAAGCCAACCTGGAAGTACCTGTATTATATTATCGTATATCCAGGTCTTCTTTGGCCTTTAATAATATTACCTCCAAAGTATGAAGTGTAATGCTTTTAAACGGGGTTTTCATTGACAGGGTCCTACAGAAGTTTCAGCAGGTTCAATCTATCAAATTTGAATTTCCTTTTCGAATCCCTTAGTATCCAGAAGATCACCGCGCTTATAAGCGCTGCAAAAAAGCACCATACAGAAGTAAGAAATTGGGTGAAAAATATGGCAGTAATCACGCACGAAAAAAACATCAGCAAGCCCAGCAGTTGTGTGCGCTGAATGCTTGAAACAAATAGCGGTGGGATAGTGGCTACCAGGTAGAGAATAAAAGCCGGGTAAGATATTAATGTGGGGAAATCGGTAAAGTATTTTATATGATATCCCATGATCCTGGGTGTTACATTTAAGAACAGAAGGCAGTAGGCATAATAGGCTGAGACAGCCAGTCCTGTAAACAGCAGCATCCGTATTATTTTCCTTTTCCGGGCATTTTCCTCCATCATCAGCACAGAGAGAGGAATCAATGTCGGCCACAGGACATCGGCCATCACCAGGAAAAGATAGGTGGCAAATTTTTGTATACCTAAATGTTCAGGGTTGGGTATAGTTAACCATAATACCCCTTCAGTAAACTGCTGAAGCCCGAAAAATAAAGGGATGCAGGCAAACAACAACTGAGAAGGCTTATGCACCTTTGTGACAACTGCTACTCCAATTGCTGAAATGATTATGCTCCCTGCGAAACTTGCTTCAGCTGAAAAACACATTTTATTGTTTTTAAGTGGGTTATATAACAAGAAGGCTCTAGTTTAAAATCGCATTGGTAAGTCTAAATTAGCCCCAAACAAGGCTTGTATTTGCCAAACTACAAAAATCTTCTACTCCATCATTCGGTATTCGTTAATCATCATTCGTAATTCATTAACTGATAAATCATTAATATCGAACACCGATTAAAGAA
>JANXXZ010000106.1 GCA_025350385.1 Bacteroidales bacterium | reverse complement strand
GCAGGTGAAAGATATCATCAGCCAGGGAGGTCTCGTTTCCGATGAAATCATGGTGGAACTCATTGAGAAGAAGATAATTCACAGCAACGAACAGAACGGGATACTTTTCGATGGATTCCCGAGGACATTGGTTCAATCTTATATTCTTGACGGTCTGTTACTTAAACTTAACACCTCCCTCACATGCATGCTTAGCCTTGAGGTACCGCGCGAAGAACTTATCAGCCGCGTGATTGAAAGAGGTAAATCATCAGGTCGCTCCGACGATTCTGAAGAGATCATAAAATTCAGGTTGCTGGAGTACGAAAACAAAACTGCCCCTGTTAAAGGGTATTACGAAGAACGCAACCTGTACTTCCCAATAAACGGAGTCGGGCTTATTTCAGATGTCTTCAGTCGTCTGAATACATCCATTGAGCTTACCCTTCAGAAAGAATGGTTTAACCTGATCCTTTCGGGCCCCCCGGGTTCAGGGAAAGGTACGCAGGGAAATATGCTTGCCAAAAAGTTTGACCTTTACTATATCTCAACCGGTTCGTTACTTCGTAAGGAAGTAAAAGCCGATACTGAAATAGGCAGAAAGGTGAAGAATATCATCAATGTAGGCGACCTGGTTCCCGATGAAATTGTTATTCAGCTTATTGAACGGGAAATGAAGCTGCATAACCATGTGAATGGCTTTATTTTCAAAGGATTTCCACGAACGGTGCTTCAGTCATACATACTTGACGGGCTGCTGCGCCGGATGAGCATGAATGTTTCCTGTGTTATTGAACTTTCAGCACCCATGCTTGAAATGATCAAGCGGCTTGATAAGAGAAGCCGCACCGAAGGCGCCAGGCCATATGACAAATCGACGGAACTTATCATTCACCGCCTCGAGGAGTACGAAACCAAAACCACCCGGGTTATGGATATGTATAAACGGCAGAATAAGCACATGGTTATCAATGCAATGGGTTCGAATGAAGATATTTTTGAGCGTCTCAGCCTGGCAGTGGAATCGGCTATGAAGAAAGCGCGGTAGAAGTGAATAGCGACTAGGGACTATTGAATGGCGTTTATCCACAAGTTATGCGTCATGCTTGGGCGACATCGGAACTTCAAACTGACTGCACGAAATGACTAATATGAATTAAAATTGTAAGGAAAATTATGGAAACCAAAACTTTAGTATATGATGTTCAATTAAAACCGTATTTAAGAATACTAGGATTCTTATCAATCGGCTTGTTTGCAATTATACCTTTTCAAGCAGCTATTTTTTTTATATCTCCACCGCCACCAACAGTAATTCAATATTTCGACTTATTCCAAAAGAATATTTTTCTTGGTTTTCTTGACCTTGATTTAAGCTTAACTGTCGATAACCTGTTATTTGTCTTGGTTTATGTAGGTCTATATTTTTTACTCAAAGAGCGCAACAGAGTGTTAGTTACTCTTGGACTTATTTTTTCAATTGTCAGTGTTACTCTTTATGTAATATCAAGAGAAGCTTTATTTAGCATGTTGAATTTAAGTAATCAATATTCAATAGCAACAAGTGAAACAGAGCGGACTACTTTGGAGACTATTGGACAGACAATGCTTACAATATACAATGGGACTTGTTTTAATGTTAGCTACTTTTTAGGTGGAGTTACTATTATTCTATTTTCAATAGCAATGCTTAAAAGTGATCTTTTTACTAAGGTAACGGGTTGGCTTGGATTGATAATGGGAATTCTAATGCTTGTTCCTCCGACTTTTGGAAAATTCGGTTTTATTCTTTCCTTTTTATCAATAATACCAATTATGCCTTGGCTAATACTAATGGCGTTAAACTTTTTTAAGTTAGGGAAACAAAATATCATTAAAGAAAAATGATTAGAGAACATTTAATAAAGTTTTGTCTGTGATGCACTCAGAGTCAACAATAGCACGAACGCATAACAGCACCTACCCAAAAGGCGGGGTTTCGTTTTCCAAAGACAGTTTTGTGGTTAATCAAACATTCGTTTTTCAAATCAAGTTTTGTGGTCAAAGTCCCGCCCTTCGGGTAGCTGCGGAACGTTAGAATTCGAAATAACAAATTACATAATACCAATCATTTATCAGCCAGTACTAATCTTATCTCTGCACTCAGCACTCAGCAATAACAACCAATCACCAAGCACCAAGCACAAAGCACAAAGCACAAAGCACAAAGCACCAAGCACCAACCCCTCAACACCCCAACACCCCATGGCCTCATCCAATTTTGTTGATTACGTTAAAATTTACGTTCGCTCAGGAAAGGGAGGTGGTGGATCATCGCATTTTCACCGGAGCAAGGCTAATCCCCGTGGCGGTCCTGACGGAGGCGACGGCGGAAGAGGCGGGCATATCATTGTGCGGGGTGATTCGCAGCACTGGACGCTGCTCCATTTACGGTATACCAAACATGTGATTGCCGGCGACGGCACCAGCGGATCAGCTTCCCTGCGCACCGGCGCCGAAGGAGATGATAAATACATTGATGTCCCACTGGGTACTGTAGTGAGGGATGCCGAAACCAACGAAATTGAATGTGAAGTAACCACCCATGGCGAGGAGCATATCCTTGTGCCCGGCGGACGCGGCGGCCAGGGAAATGATCATTTCAAAACGCCCACCCACCAGGCGCCTAAATACGCTCAACCCGGTGAACCCTGCCAGGAAGGATATAAAATATTCGAATTGAAAATCCTGGCCGACGTAGGCCTGGTCGGATTCCCGAATGCCGGGAAATCTACTCTCCTTTCAGTGCTTTCAGCTGCCAAACCTGAAATAGCGTCTTACGCGTTTACAACCCTTCGTCCTAACCTGGGGATTGTATCGTACCGCGATGGCCGTTCTTTTGTAATGGCCGACATTCCGGGTATCATCGAAGGCGCTTCGGAAGGGAAAGGACTGGGATTGCGCTTCCTGAGGCATATTGAACGAAACTCGGTGCTGCTGTTCATGGTTCCTGCCGACAGCAAAGACATTAAAAAAGAATACAAAATCCTGTTAAACGAACTGAAACAGTACAACCCGGAATTACTCGATAAAGGCCGTGTTCTTGCTGTCTCAAAAGCCGACCTGCTGGATGAAGAAATGACAATCCTGCTGAAAAAAGGTCTTCCTAAAATGCCGCTGGTATTTATCTCCTCGCATACACAGGTTGGACTCACAACCTTGAAAGATTTGCTCTGGAAGCAAATAAACGACTAATTGCAAGTCAAAAATTAAAATGCAAATGGCAAAGGTCAAAACTGTTGTTACACTTTTTGTAATTATATTTATTGAGACAGTCTGGCCTTAAAATATTTCTGGCTGGTTAAATAAATACTTCTTGTATTTTTATTTCTTGTCCTGTTGATAATTTGTTTATTTACAAAGATGATATGTTAATCGTTAACATTTATATGAAATTAGCTTAAATTTGTGAATCTGTGCCAAATGCATCCGGCATAAAAGCTACTTTTGCTCAGCCGGAATTCAATTCTCAGCATGACCCGTGGATCCACTTCAGCAGCTTTTCCTTCAATTCCCCCCGGAACTCAACCGGATTCGTAAAATAGTATGCGGGGATATATACCTTGCAGTAGTTCTACAAGATGGTAATATCGGTGTATGTGCGACCCTTCAGAATGATGCCCGGATGACTTTTGAGCATAATTCTGAAGTCGACTTCTCGATCATCTCTCACCGGATCAAACTCATTGCTTATTACAATGCTGTTTTCAATCCCCACGTTATCCCTGATGCTCACCTGGATATCTTTAGTCATACCGATTTCCGGAAAGCAGGGCGAATTGTAATGATCGGATTTTTCCGCTCGCTGGTAAATAAGTTCGATACAGCAGGAATCCCGGTAAAAGTATTTGACCTTTCGGATGACGATGAACGGCTGACACCCCTGAATATCTTGAATGATTCCCTGTCAGGTGCCGATACTGTTATCATAACCTCCACTTCTCTGGTAAACAATACTTTCCAGGAACTTTTCCGGCACATCCGGCCCGATGCGAATGTTTTTATGCTGGGGCCGTCCACTATCCTGCATCCTGTCCTGTTCAACTTGTCCCAGGTCAAAGCAATCTATGGCATGTCGTTCAAACCTGATGACCAAAGGGTTTTGTCGGTAATTGCCGATGGTGGCGGCACAAGGCAATTTATGGAATATACGGGTAAAGTATGCCTGTTAAGGAATTGATAATCAGAAAAAATGACCATCCTGGTTGTTCAACTGCAAAAGGTTATTCCTTGAATTATTAAAACATTTTACGGATTGATCTGATCGTCGAAAATCTGTTTTATATTTACCGTGAAATTTGGATCATTTCCTGCCATTATTGCTTGCTTCAGGTATCCGGGCTTAACCGGTTTAATGAGAGTCCGGCAATTATTCCTCAAAATACAACTGGTTTTTCTATCGCAAAGCATTAATGAAAGAGGCTCTTCAAAAGAGGACATTTTTTTTGATCTATACCCTGGTGATCCTTTGTTTGCACTTTGAGATCCTTTGTGTTCAATAAATTGACTTAGCCACAAATGGGGCACAAAGGATTGAATAAAGTTGCAGAAAGGACTTTTTAGAAATTCTCTTCTCTATTCCACTTCCCATTAACAAAAACGCATATAGACAATATGAATTGATTTCTATTAAACATTGCTTAAAATGGAAAGAAAAGCAATCGTCCTGAACATCATTTTCGCAGTTTTGCTGTCATTCACTATGATAACAAAAGCGGATGCACAAGGCATCGGGTTCTCTGTCGGATTTACAAGTGCAGGAAAATCAACGGGAAAGATCATTTGTAATGACATATTTCCCCACAATCTCGGGGCATACATTGTTGCATACACCGACAACAAGTCCTATAAAAGGGATGACGGGCAAACAGGGTTGGTAAAATCCTTTGAAACCGGTTTCTGCTTTGGGCCAACGTATAGGATTGATGATGATTTTCACGTCTACGCGGCCATAGGTCAATACACCATAACCGAGGGTTTTCAGACTTCAAAACGCAATTATGTAGAATCTACATTCATTACCTGGGAAATAGGATTCAACAGGTTGATCTACTGTCAAAAGGCGTTTTCATTCAATATTGACTTCAGTTATAATTCTAAAGCAAGTTTCAACTCGTCGGTTTCTGTTCTGTTTCATCCGTTCTCCTAAAGACTTGAATTTTTTTAGTCAAAATTTATAAAACATAAGTGATGCATAAATTCATTAACATAAATCCTGAGTACAAAGTCTGGTTTTCAACTCCCGAAGGAGAAGGGATTCTGGGCGACGGGAAATGGAAAATATTAAAAAAAATTGATGAATGTGGTTCGCTCGTACAAGCCTGCGAGGATATGAAAATTACGTATCGGCGAACCTGGAACGATTTAAAGAAAATTGAAACCCTGCTGGGATTTAAACTATTGGAAACCAGCCGTGGCGGCGTTGAAGGCGGAAGCACCCGGCTCACCGATGATGGACGGAAACTCATTAAGGCATTCGATCATTTTCATCAGCGGATGGATGCCATCATGAAACAGGAGTTTACAGTTTTCGTGGATGAGTTGAACGCTTTGTAAGCTTTAATCCCGCTCTCATTAGAATAACTGTTAATGACTTGAAGTTCCAATTTTTGGCGGTTGGTTTTAAGTTATTGGTTAATAGGTATCAGTTATTTGTTACTTACTGGGATTCAGTGATTTAATACTAATCATTCAGCACTGCTCACTTTTAGCTCTTAACTCCATTATCCTTACTCCTTACTCCTTACTCCTTACTCAATATGCTCTCCCTTCCCAACATACTTTTAATTGGCGGAAATTCCCGCCATGCTGGCAAAACAAGCCTGGCTTGCAGTATTATCCATAGTCATTCTGAAAAGCTTTCCATAATCGGGCTGAAAATCACTACTATCAAACCAGGGAATTTTGATTTTCATGGTGACCATAGCGGAGAACCGGATGATGCCTATACAATTCAGGAAGAAACAGATTTTTCAAGCGAAAAGGACACTTCACAGATGCTTCGTTCAGGTGCTGTCAACGTGTATTATATCCGTGCCGGCGAAGATTTTTTTGAGGAGGCAATTACCCGATTTTTATCTGAAATCGGGCATAACCATCCAATCGTTTGCGAAAGCCGCAGTCTCCGGAACTATCTTAAACCCGGCATTTTTTGTCTCATGATGCGTTATCCGGAACCCGGAAAGGAAAAAGATATGCACTATTACACCTCGCTTGCCGATGAAATTTGCTATTCGGGAGACGATCCGGCAGTCATCGCTAAACTAACTGACCGTATAATATTCATGGATACCAGATGGGTACTTGCACCTTCTTCAGGTAAGTGATTATAAACAAAAACATCACTGACTTCCTACTCCTGCCTCCATACTCCCGGCTCCCTTCGCTCCTCGCTCCTCTACCCGCGTTCTTCGTCCCTCGCCCCTCGTCC
>JANXXZ010000099.1 GCA_025350385.1 Bacteroidales bacterium | reverse complement strand
TTGCTTTCGCCATTCCAGACAAATATGCGGTCGATTGCCCCGAATTTCCTGCGTTCCTCCACGAAAAATTCCACATCCGTGTTGTTGTTGAGCAACATAAAGATGGGTATATAAGGAAACGCCTGCTTCAACTCTTTCGACAAACTTACGGGCATTACTTTATCTACACCTACCATGAAGATCACCAGGTCGAAATGTTTTGTATTGAGTTGTTCGAACGCCTCTTCCACTGAGGAAACACCAGTGATACGCGGAACAGAGGTAAGGCTTAGCTGATGGTACTCTCCTAACACATATTCGGAAAAACGGCCTTCACGCTCAATACTGTAAGCATCATAAAGGTTCGCAACTAATAATATCTCCTTAACCTTAAAAGGCATGAGGTCATGGTAAATATCGCGGCTGTAATTATTCTGATTCAGGAATCGCTGTAAAAGCTGCCTTCCGGGTATAGCAGACTCTTTTGGAAGTTTAGCCCTCTGTTGCATAGGTTCTTCCCGGCGCGACTTTTTCAACAGTTCTTTGGCAGTGACACTATTCAGATATCCCGCTATTGAACCTGCAAGGTTTGCAATTAAATGCCGCTCTTCTTTGAGAAAAGGACCCTCATCCAGTTGAACGAAATCCTTGAGATAATAGATGTCAATATATCCGCTACGGCCATCAATTACATCAAATGATTGCCGTTGCATCCAACGGGTCTGAATAAAACCCGGGGAACGATATTCCTTACCTCCGAATGAAATGCAGCACGCCGTATATTCAGGGTACTGCCATGCTGACGGGAATAATTTTGCGAGCTGCTGTAAAGTCTCATCGAGGGGTTTGCCCTCTTTCAATATGTCAGTAGTCTGATTTATAGCCGCCAGTTCCTTTAACCGTTCGGCACGTTCAAAGAGCAGGCGTTGTATTTCCCGGGGTTGATTCAAAGATTCTTCGTCGGTCATTTCAAGGATATATTGAAAAATTAAGCAGGGCAAATGAAGTTTTAAAAATAGTGATTTCTTTCAGAACCGTGTAAGAAAGTCATGAATGCCGGAAGTTATTAATTAACATTGATGTAAACAATCTGATTTGGTTTTATGCCTTATCAGTTAATCAAGTCAGTATCTTCACAATATATATTTACTTCCTAACATATAAATCAGCTTTTCTTCAACAAACACGCAATATAGTTACAAAAGAGGAAGACTAACTTTTCAAATTTAAGTGTTTTACTGAATTTAATACGTATTTTTCTTATTTAAAGAATTATGAGCGCAACTACTTGTTTTTCTACAATTTACAATTGTTACTGGAATAACACAAAAAAGCAAAAAAGCATTGCCATTCAGTACAATATGTTTAATATTGCCGCAGAAAATCACGTACACCTCAATACATTAACTAAACATTTTCAACTATGTCAAACAGCATTATTGACCAGAAGGTCGATCAATTCATGGCAAAAGTTATTGCCAAGAACCCGGGTGAAGTTGAGTTTCACCAGGCAGTGAAAGAAGTAGTGATATCACTGATGCCTTTTATTGAAGAAAACCCTAAATACAAGGGAATTCTTGAGCGTATGGTTGAACCTGAGCGCGTTATCATGTTCCGCGTTCCCTGGTTGGACGATAAAGGTGAATTCCAGTTCAATCGTGGCTTCCGTATCGAAATGAACAGTGCTATTGGCCCTTACAAAGGCGGATTACGTCTTCACCCCACAGTAAACCTTGGCATCCTGAAGTTCCTTGCTTTTGAACAGGTATTAAAGAACAGCCTCACCACACTCCCTATGGGCGGTGGTAAGGGAGGATCCGATTTCGATCCTAAAGGAAAGAGTGACAATGAAGTAATGAAATTCACCCAGTCATTCATGACAGAACTTCAACGCCATATTGGTCCTGACACTGACGTTCCTGCCGGTGACATCGGTGTTGGTGGCCGTGAGATCGGTTTCATGTTTGGCCAGTACAAACGCATCCGCAATGAATTTACCGGTGTATTAACCGGAAAAGGACTTGAGTGGGGCGGCAGTCTCATACGTCCGGAAGCTACCGGCTATGGCTGTACTTATTTTGCTGAAGAAATGCTGAAAACCCGCGGAATGGATTTCAAGGGAAAAACAGTCGTTATTTCAGGTTCTGGTAACGTGGCTCAATACGCAACTGAAAAAGTAACCCAACTTGGTGGTAAAGTAGTGACCCTGAGCGATTCGAACGGTTATATTTATGACCCGAACGGAATTGATGCTGCCAAACTGGCATATGTAATGGAGTTGAAGAACATCAAACGTGGCCGCATCAGCGATTACGCAAAGAAATACAACTGCGAATTTGTTGAAGGCAAGACCCCATGGGGTGTGAAGTGCGACATCGCCCTCCCATGCGCTACCCAGAACGAACTGAATGGCGCCGATGCCAAGACATTGGTTGCCAATGGTTGCTTCTGCGTATCTGAAGGTGCCAACATGCCTTCAACCATCGAAGCTGTTGATATCTTTATTGCTGCCAAGATTCTTTATGGTCCTGGTAAAGCCGCCAACGCCGGTGGTGTTGCTACTTCAGGTCTCGAAATGAGCCAGAACAGCATGCGCCTTAACTGGACCCGCGAACGCGTTGACCAGGAATTGCATACTATCATGATCAACATTCACAATACCTGTATAAAATACGGTAAAGAAGGCGAATTTATCAACTACGTAAAAGGTGCCAACATCGGCGGTTTTGTAAAGGTTGCTGAAGCTATGCTTGCCCAGGGATTGGTTTAATTGGTCAGTTATTAGTTATTAGTTATTCGTTATCAGTTAGTAGTTATCAGTTTATCTGAAACAAAACGATAACCAATGACTTCAGGAAGAGTCCCGGAATCCGGGACTCTTTTTTTTATCCCTTTTCATACTTTTATTTATCTTAAACAGGAACAATCAGCCAGGCTAATGTACCTTTGACTTTTGCCGAAACCATCTCACCATTACAACTATCTACCGGATGAAAATATCAGTATTTCTGTGTATCCTCTTCATAACTTGTCTTTCTCATTTACATTCACAGAACCCGTTATTTGATGAATCACATGTTTCATCAGTATATATTGAGATTTCAGTTGATTCGCTCAACAATATCATGACGAATGTCTTGTCTGACCATTATTTCCAGTCGCGATTCATCTATAACCATGGGACCGGCAGTGATACCCTGGAAAATGTCGGGTTCAGGCTGAGGGGAAATACTTCCCGCTATTCGCAAAAAAAATCGTTCAAACTCAGTTTCAACGAATATGTGCCGGGAAGAAAATACCACGGTGTTAAGAAACTCAACCTCAATGGTCAACACAATGATCCGACACTTGTTCGGGAGAAGTTATTCTATGATACCTGGAAAAGAACGGGACTGGTTGAACGGAGAACCAGTTTATTGCGGGTTTATATAAACCGGCAATATTACGGCTTATACACTATGCTTGAAGAACTGGATAAAGAATGGCTCAGCCGGGTATATTCCGAAAATGACGGTAATCTTTACAAATGCACCTATCCTGCCACGCTTGAATACCTGGGTAACGGGCAAGAGATATATAAAAGTATAATCAGCGGGGCCACAACCGGCGGAAGGGCTTATGATCTGCAAACCAATGCAACCGCAGATGATTATTCGGACCTTGTTGAACTTATTACCGCTCTTAACCAGCCTGTAGATTCAAAATTTGCGGGGATCATTTCCCAATTGCTTGATGTGGATCAGGTTCTCAAGGCCTTTGCACTGGATGTTGCGACAGGGAATTGGGATGGCTATATGTATAATAAAAATAATTACTTTTTATATCACCGTTCGGATGGCAGATTCGAATACATTTCATACGATACCGACAATACCTTTGGAGTAGACTGGGTGAATGTTGACTGGGTAAC
>JANXXZ010000044.1 GCA_025350385.1 Bacteroidales bacterium | reverse complement strand
CCCACAGCGGCTGCAACTCGTAACCGGCCCTTTTCATCCTTGCATGCCAGGGGTTTGTCTTTCGCCTGGGTGATATCTTTGAAGGTGACCAGCCCCACGAGTTTATTGTTCTTGTCTACAACAGGAAGCTTTTCGATTTTATAGTTTTTGAAAATCTCCGTTGCTTTCTCGAGTGTCGTACTGATGTCTGTCGTGATCAGGTTTTTGGAAGTCATCACCTCGGAGATCGGCCTGGCAAGATTTCTTTCGAACCGCAGATCCCTGTTAGTGACGATTCCGACAAGGTGTCTCGCATCGTCAATCACAGGTATTCCTCCGATTTTGTAGATCTCCATGAGTTGAAGTGCATCGGCCACAACTTTCTCTTTCGATATTGTTATTGGGTTGATGATCATCGCATTTTCAGCCCGCTTAACAGTCGTAACCTGTTTTGCCTGCTCTTCAATCGTCATGTTTTTGTGAATCACCCCAATTCCACCTTCACGCGCCATAGCAATGGCCATCTTCGATTCGGTGACAGTATCCATAGCTGCAGATACGATGGGTGTATTTAAACGGATGTTTCTCGTAAACATTGACGACAGGTTAACATCTCGCGGAAGTACATCAGAATAAGCGGGTATTAAGAGCACATCATCGAAAGTAAGACCTTCGATTAAAACCTTATCTGAAATAAATGACATGGCAGAGGATTTTTGAGTGAGACATTGATACGCAAATATAAGAACATCAAGCGAAATTTGTAGGTTGAATTTGAATGAGATTACAGACAAACATGATTTTTCTGTTCCCGGTCAGGTTTGTGCGTCGTTCTATCAAATTTGCAACCCGTTCTGCGAAGTTAGCGGGTCGTTCTGCCCGCTTCACCTGAAACACTGTCATGTTTGCCTGCCGCTCTGTCATGTTTGTGCGTCGTTCTAACAAGTTAGTGTCTAACACGGTAAGGTAAGCCACCCGTTCTGCGAGGTTAGCGGGGCGTTCTTCCCGCTATACTTGCCGCTCTGTCAAGTTTGAGTGGTGTTCAAACAGGTTAGTGCCTAACGCTGTGAGGTAAGCGACCCGTTCTGCGAGGTTAGCGGATTGTTTTGACAGTTTCGCCTGCAGTTCCGGGGTGTTGGTGATCAGTTTTGTCCTTATGTCTGTCGCTTATGGTTAAATATGGAAAAACAGGAGGTCATGCGATCCCGTTTAAATACCCTATTAAAAGATGATGGCTTTTCTGGAAATAGGGAATAGGACAACTAGTAGGCTTTTTGATGGAACCGGTACCTAAACCCGAAATTATCCGGCTACCCAACTTGTTTTACGGGTATATGAGCACGAAGCCCAATTATTTTAAACGATCATTCCACATACTGGGATTTTGACTTGTATGCAAAATTGAAATAACAACGATAGTTTTATTTTGTTGGTCCACAATGTAATGGATCATGTACGGGAATTGTTCTACTAATGCCGTATGTACCTCGGAATATCTTATTTGGCAAGTAAACGGGTTGGTTTGAAGTTCTTACAATCGTGCACGTAATCTTGCTACCAGTTCTATCCCAAGTCCGGGTTGTTTCTGGTTATACCATTTTGCAGCTTTCTGTAAATCTTCTTTGGCTGTAAGCAGGATAACGGTTTTATACTTCATAGCTCTTTTTCAATATCATCGCAAGCCTTGTCAAAGTCAATTACATCATCCGGGTTTGCTTTGTAAGCGGCCAATCGCTGGTCAATAATAGCTTTGTGCCATTCGGGTATGTCAAAAGCCATTTCTTCATTTTCCAGCCCCTTGTACTTCTTTTTTAGGTATTGCCAGTCTTGTATCGGCATGAAAATCCCGGTAGTCTGGCCTTTATTGTCGGAAATATACTGTAAGTTCATGTTATTGCAGTTTATTTATTATTACTATAAGCTTGTTGTATGTTAATTTTTATTTGGTGGCGTATGCCTGTCCGGTTTTCAAATCCCTTAAAGCCATATCGATCATACGGAAAATAAATGACTTGTTTTCGTCCGAGAGCGTTGCAATATCTTCAAGCCGTTTTAAAGTGTTCCTATCCAGTTCAAGATTAGTTTTTCCTACCAGAAAATCAATCGAAACCCCTAACGTATCGGCAATCTTCATAATCACTTCAATAGAAGGGATCATAATATTGCGTTCGTACCTTCCGATAATGTCCCCTGAAGTTCCGATTGCTTTACCCAAAGCAGCCTGGGAAAGTCCTTTTTGCTTTCGCAGGAGCATAATATGTTCGCCAAGTGTCATACTTAAAGGTATTGTATTAGACTAATTATTGCTTGTTTTTGCAAATATACACTACCTAAACGTATAAAACAAAACCTTTAAAATAATTGATTTTAATGCTAATAAACAAACTGTGTCACCGAAGGTTGCCCTTTAGAAAAATCTTTTTCATCAAACAATCTCCCACAAGGGCAAGGCTGTCACTTGTTCATTGTTCATTGTCTCTAATCGAATACCCCATCTTCAGCAAATTTTGCGGTTCCAATATTTCCTTTAAACGATTTTCGTCCAATAAATGGAGCTTTTGATTACCGGCAAAAATATCGCTTCCGGAAACCTTCATTTCATTGGCTAATTCAGCGGCTTTATGATAGCCGATATATGGACTAAGAGCGGTGGTAATGGCAGGACTGTGAAACAAGCGCGATTCAGCTACTTTGGAATTAATTTTTAATCCGGTAAAGAGATTATTTTTGGCAGTTTCATCGGCAGCCAAAAGTAATTTGAGACTTTCAATCATAGCATGACCGATTATTGGCAGATAAGCATTCAGGTCGAGGCAGCCCTGGGCGCAAAGTGAGGTAATAAGATTATCGTTAGCATACACTTTATGGGCAACACTGATTACAAACTCAGGAATTACCGGATTTATTTTACCGGGCATTATGGAGCTACCTACCTGCTTTTTGGGGATTTCTATTTCGTTATATCCAGCTACATCGGAGGCTAGCAAACGAATGTCCGATACCATCTTTTCGAGGTTTACTGCATGGGATTTTAGAATGGCATGAACTTCAACCAGAGCGTCCAAATTGGCTGTGGCATCCTGGAGATTTTCGCCACGGGTAACCGGCAAACCAGTTAACTTCTGAAGTTCCTGCACCACTTCCATGATAAAAAAACGAGGAATAGACAGTCCGGTGCCAATTGCACCACCTCCGAGATTTACCACCTTAATCCTTTCGAAACACTTGGACACTCGCCACCAATCGCGCGACAATGCTTCGGAATAGGTGCTGAAAAGCCTGCCGTAAGTAGATGGAACTGCTTCCTGCATTTGGGTATAGGCTATTCGAAGTGTATTGAGATGTTGTTTTTCAAGCTCTTCAACTTTACCGCGTAATTTATTTATGCTTTCTTCCAACAGTGTTAGCAGCTTCATTACCGCTACTTTTAACGAAGTTGGAATTACATCATTGGTGGATTGATAAATATTAGCTTGTTCAATGGGATCGATGATATGGTAATCCCCTGGTTTATGGCCAAGAATAATGAGTGCCCGGTTAGTAATTATTTCATTGATATTCAAATTAATGCTTGTGCCTGCCCCGCCTTGAATGGCTGGTACAATAAAATGTTCTGCATGCAACCCTTGCGAAACCTCTATGGCACTTTGTTCCAGCGCATCAATAACAACATTATCCATCAACTGCATTGATGGTAATTGATCTTCAGCGGCCTTTTTAAAATTTCGGTAAGAGATATAACAAGCCTGCTTTACCAATGCGGTTGCTTTATACCATTCCAAATGAAACGGCGTATGGTCCGGGAAATTTTCTTTCGCCCTGAGGGAATGTATTCCGTAAAGGACGTTATCAGGAATAGGTTGTTCGCCAAGAAAATCTTTTTCGATGCGCATTGGGTATGGTTTAGGTGACTTTCAAAGGTAAAGATACAATTCAAAATGTAAATTACATATTTTACCACCTAAATCCCCCATTTGGGGGACTTTTCGCGCTTCGTAAAGAAAAATTGGCCAATAAATTAAATTAGTGGCTCCAAAGTCCCACGTGTCGGGGGATTTAGGGGGTAAAAAAAAGTAAACTCTATTAAATTATTTTCTAAATTTATCATTTAAATAAACAAACCAAACTACCATGAAAGCCGTCAATGTTGAATATCCAATGTATTTTGGTGCAAAACCAGACATTTTTAAGAAAGCTAAAGAATTACGAAAAACCGAAACTTTAGCCGAGAAAATATTATGGACTCGATTAAACAAGAATCAGATACTGGGATTATCTTTTCGACGTCAGCATCCAATCAATCAATTTATAGCTGACTTTTATTGTCCTAAAATTAAATTAGTCATAGAAGTGGATGGCGGC
>JANXXZ010000242.1 GCA_025350385.1 Bacteroidales bacterium | reverse complement strand
CACTTTGATGCTCGAACAATTTATGCGCGTGTTTGCTATTAACCCTAACACTGCAAAAAATCAAAAACTTGTCAAAGAACTGTTGGATTATGGTAAAATCGCCGCTTAAAATTTAACGGAGTATTGTAAACAAGTAATGCTTTTTTATGCTATCTTTAAGTACTTTAAGTTATAGTATTCTCTCATTATGTATTCCAATATCCCAGACACAGGACAAAAAAGAATAATCATAGCAGGCGGAGGTTTTGCAGGTCTAAAACTCGCCAGCAAACTTAATGGAAGCGATTTTCAGGTGGTATTACTTGACCGGAACAATTATCACCAGTTCCAGCCCCTTTTTTACCAGGTAGCTACTGCAGGTCTTGAACCTAGTGCAATTTCCTTTCCGCTAAGGAAAATCTTTCAGCATTCCAACAATACTATCATTCGGGTCACTGAAATAGTAAGTGTAAATCCTGAATTGCAGGAAGTAGTAACTCATCTCGGGAATATACATTTTGATTACCTTGTTCTGGCAATGGGTGCTGATACCAATTTTTTTGGAATGAAGCATATCAGCGGATTCGCTATACCAATGAAATCGGTTAGCGAAGCACTGACCCTGAGGAACCAAATACTCCAGAATTTTGAAGACGCTCTCGTCTGCAATGATCAGGATGAAATCGCTCGACTTCTTACAATTGTTGTGGTGGGCGGAGGGCCAACCGGAGTAGAAGTTTCAGGAACCCTTGCTGAAATGAAAAAACAGATCCTTCCTAAAGACTATCCTGAATTGGATTTCAGTCTGATGCATATTCATCTTATTGAAGCCGGAAGCAGATTGTTACGTGGAATGACTCAGCAATCCTCGGAAAAAGCTACCTCTTACCTTGAAACTCTCGGTGTTAAAGTGCGGATGAATGCCCAAGTAAGTGATTATGATGGCAAGGTTGTGAGCATTCATGACGGGACTCATATCAAAGCAGGAACCTTAGTCTGGGCTGCAGGTATCATTGGTAGCCACATTGAAGGACTCTCATCAGATGTTTATGTTCGGGGTAATCGCATCAAGGTTGACCGGTTTAACAGGGTTGAAGGCTATTCAACTATCTATGCTCTTGGAGATTTGGCTTTCATGAAAGAACTTGACTATCCAAACGGGCATCCCCAAATGGCTCAACCTGCCATTCAACAGGCTAAACTGCTTGCAAAAAATCTGAAACGTCTTGAAAAAAATGAATCTCAAACTGAATTTACATACTTCAATAAAGGCTCCATGGCTACAATCGGGCGGAATCTTGCTGTTGTAGATCTACCATTCATCAGTTTCCAGGGGTTTTTCGCGTGGCTTACCTGGATGTTTGTACACCTGATGGCAATTGTCGGCGTAAAGAATAGGCTACTTATTTTCATAAACTGGTTCTGGAATTATATTACTTATGACCAGTCATTAAGGCTTATTATAAAGCCATACAAAAAAAATATTCTGAATTAACAAAGAATGAATCTGTCATTATAACAAGGAAAACAACTTTTACTAAATTAATCAAAATATTCGGGCAATTGCATTCGTAATTCAAGCAACTTTAAAACCTGTCGTTTCTCATCATCTGAGAATACACTCCAATTGGCTATTTCATCGAGTTTACGAAAACAGCCAATACACTTCCCCTTATTATCAAGAGCACAAACGCTCCTGCAAGGTGATTTTACTTCTTTACTATGTCCTTCTCTTTGATTGAGCATGATTACAATTTTCTGGTTAATAGAACCCTTGTATTCAGTAATTGTTCACGTGTGCAATATTAACACCTTTTTAATATTTTTCACCATTAAAAAATAAGTCCCATGCTTATAAAAACCTTTGGTTGCGCAATCCAGGGTATAAGTGCTACCACAATTACAATTGAAGTAAATGTGGATAAAGGCATTCAATTTGCCATGGTTGGCCTGCCCGACAATGCGGTTAAAGAAAGTCACCAGCGAATTGAAGCTGCACTTATTAATATCGGATATAAGGTTCCACATAAAAAAATTACAATCAATATGGCCCCGGCGGATATTCGTAAAGAAGGCACGGCTTATGACCTGCCTATCGCTTTAGGAATTCTCGCCGCTTCCGAACAACTTTTCTCGGAAGAGCTTGATAAATATGTGATCATGGGAGAGCTGTCACTCGATGGCGGATTACAATCGATCAAA
>JANXXZ010000020.1 GCA_025350385.1 Bacteroidales bacterium | reverse complement strand
CTTTGATCACATTATACGAAGCCAGCTCCGGCATGGTTTCTTTCAGTTGCCTGCCTATTTCTTCAGCCGTTGCCTCCGGCGATTTCCGCGAAATCCTTGTAAACGGGAATACCACCAGCGTAAAATCCCCTTCAAAATCCTTCCGGGTTTTCTGTAACTGCACCAGCGAAGCAATTGCTTCAACTGAGTACAGCGTTTTTATAACCTCCAGTACCTTGCTTTCGAGCAGTTTTTCTATCATTACATCAGAAATATTTACAGAGACAAAATTACGATTTTTGAAGGAAGGAACAGTTAAAATTCTTGGCGGGGATGTATCTAGATACCATCATAACATTATCCTGTAAAGGCTTATGGCCCTTTTAATTCCGTTGTAGCCTTGCGACCCTTCGTTATAGGAAGCAGCTATTCCGAAACCCCCGTCAAATAAAGGTTCACGAAAATCATAAAAAATTTTGCCAGCAAGTTTAAACCCCTAACTTTGTGCCATTACTCCGGATAAATAATTCACAATAATTACACTGTTTATAATCTAAATCAACAATTTTATGCGACGAAACGTAATCATTATCGGAGCAGCTGGACGTGACTTTCACAACTTCAACACATTTTTCAGGGGAAAAGCTGAATACAATGTTGTTGCTTTTACTGCTGCTCAAATTCCCGACATCGATGGCCGTAAGTACCCAAAAGAATTAGCCGGCGCTGACCTTTACCCGAATGGAATTCCCATTTACGCCGAAGCCGACCTTCCCAAGCTTATCAAAGACCTGGATGTGGTTGATTGCGTATTTTCTTACAGCGACGTTCCTTACCCGCGCGTGATGAACATGAGCGCCCTGGTGAATGCCTGCGGATGTAATTTCATGCTGCTCGGCCCGAAAGAAACCATGGTTAAAAGCACCAAGCCGGTGATTGCAGTGGGCGCCACCCGCACCGGTTGCGGCAAAAGCCAGACTTCACGCCGGATCATCGAAATCCTGATGGCTAAAGGACTCAAGGTGGTTGCAGTCCGCCACCCTATGCCTTACGGCGACCTTAATGCTCAGAAAGTTCAGCGTTTTGCAAAGGTTGAAGACCTTGCAAAGCACGAATGCACCATCGAGGAAATGGAAGAATACGAACCCCATGTGGTCCGAGGCAACGTAATTTATGCCGGGGTTGACTATGAAGCCATTCTCCGTGCTGCCGAAAATGATCCTGATGGTTGTGATATCGTGTTGTGGGATGGCGGGAATAATGATTTCCCCTTCTACAAACCCGATCTTACTGTTTGTGTAGCCGATCCTCACCGTCCCGGAGCCGAAGTTTCCTATTATCCCGGCGAAGTGATGGCCCGTATTGCTGATGTGGTCGTAATCAATAAAATTGACTCAGCAAATATCGAGAACATCCAGATTGTCCGTAACAATATTGCCAAGATTAACCCGAACGCTCAGGTTATTGACGGCGCTTCACCACTTACTGTTGACAAACCAGAACTCATCCGCGGCAAACGCGTGCTGGTGGTTGAAGATGGCCCAACGCTCACCCACGGTGAAATGAAGATTGGAGCCGGAACCGTTGCAGCCAATAAATTTGGCGCAGCCGAACTGGTTGATCCGCGTCCTTATGCAGTAGGTAAACTTGCCGAAACTTTCCGCATATATCCTAAAATCGGTACCCTGTTGCCAGCCATGGGATACGGCGAAGAGCAAACCCGCGACCTGGAGAAAACTATTGCCAATACTCCATGCGACGCAGTGGTTATCGCCACTCCCATCGACCTGAACCGCATCATCAAGATCACCAAACCATGCGTTAAGGTTGGTTACGAACTCCAGGAAATCGGCAAGCCCGATCTTTCTGATATACTTGATGTGTTCGTGAAAAAACACAATCTCGTTAAATAACAATCCCTTAAAAAAGGCGGCCCTTTGGTCGCCTTTTTTTTGTCTCCTTTTTAAAAAATAATGAATGAAACAGCCCGTGAGAACTTGCCCTCAGCGTCTTTTCCTTCCCTGGCAAATTCTTTCATTTTTTTTCTTCACTTTTCTGAGCTCTTATTCTTTGCGGCTCTGCGGTAAAAATTAAAACCATTTCATCTCACTTAACCGTTAACAACTTTTGAAAACTTGTGAATTGGCATTTCCCGTTTTAATCAACATATGTCTGTATCTTTATACACCGAAAATAACCCTTCAGCTATGAAAGATAAGAGCCTGATTTCCATCACCGACTTCAGCAAGGAGGAGTATATCCAAATCCTTGATATAGCGGCTGATTTCGAGAATAATCCCAACCAGAAATTATTGCTTGACCATGTAGTGGCCACCCTTTTTTTTGAACCCTCAACCCGCACCCGCCTGAGTTTCGAAACAGCAGCCAACAGGCTTGGTGCACGTGTGGTTGGCTTCAGCGATACCGGTTCCACCAGTGTTCAGAAAGGTGAATCGCTCAAGGATACCATCATAATGGTGAGCGGTTATGCCGACATTATTGTCATGCGCCATCCGCGTGAAGGTGCAGCCCGCTGGGCCAGCGAAGTTTCATCAGTTCCGGTTATCAATGCAGGCGACGGGGCTAACCAGCATCCTACCCAGTGCTTGCTCGATATGTACACCATCCGCCAAACCCAGGGCAAGCTTGAAAACCTGAACATCGCCTTTGTCGGTGACCTGAAGTACGGCCGTACTGTTCATTCGCTCGTACAGGCAATGTGCAACTTCAACGCCACTTTCCACCTGGTATCGCCCCAGGAACTGAAACTGCCCAGTTCATCAAAAATGTACATCAAGGAAGCAAATCTTGAATACTTCCAGTATACTGAACTGGCTGACGTTATTCCGTTTGCCGATATCATTTACATGACGCGTATTCAGAAAGAACGTTTCCACGATCCTATCGAATACGAAAAGGTGAAAAACTCCTATGTGCTTGACCGCGGCATGCTGACCAACTGCAAACCAAACATGAAAATCCTGCATCCCCTGCCACGCATAAACGAAATCAGTATCGATGTGGATGATACTCCCCAGGCCTATTACTTCAAACAGGCCGAAAACGGGGTATACGTGCGGCAGGCATTGCTGGCTGCTATCGCAGGAGTTAAATAGTGCTAGGTAATAACATTTTCAGGATTTAAAAGACTATTGAACATGGATAAAGAAATGCGAGAATTAAAGGTAACTGCCATTGAAAATGGTACCGTTATCGATCATATACCGGCCAATAACGTTTTTAAGGTAATCAGGATACTGAACCTCGAGAACAATCAGCACCAGGTGCTGTTCGGCGATAACCTCGACAGCCATAAATATGGTAAAAAAGGCATAATCAAAGTCAGCAATACCTTTTTCGTACCGGACGAAATCAATAAAATAGCCCTTGTAGCTCCCACTGCCACACTTATCGTGATTAAGGACTTCAAAGTCGCCGATAAATCAAAGGTGGAAGTACCTAACCAGATCCTGAAGATCGTGAAATGCTTCAACCCGGGCTGCATCACCAACCACGAAAATATCAGTACGC
This sequence comes from Bacteroidales bacterium, assembly GCA_025350385.1. Taxonomy (GTDB): domain Bacteria; phylum Bacteroidota; class Bacteroidia; order Bacteroidales; family UBA4417; genus UBA4417. Next base: position 9,175 of record JANXXZ010000020.1, on the reverse strand, counting down.
GCTTTACGGTAATCGACAAAAACGACTTGAAACTGCAATGCCATTATTGCGAGAAAATAACTGCAAAGAACAATATCGTTTTCGTTTAAACCGGCTGCCGGCATTCACTAAGTTAAAACTTCCAATCCCTAAAAGTTAAAGAATGAACAGAGTCATCATTTTAGCCGTAATAGTACTTCTTATTAGTACAATGGCCAATGCACAGCAACCCAAAAAGGATAAAGGTGTATTTAAAACTTACGAGCCGGGGTATTTCCAGAATTCAATCCTGAAAGGTATTGAAGAATATGATAATACAAAAGAAACACCCAGGGCTGCAAAGTCGTTCAAAGCTAACCCGGCCGATTTCAACATCCCGGCCAGTAAGAATGACTTCAAAATTTTCTGGCACAATAATCCCATTTCACAAGGGAATACAAATACCTGCTGGAGTTTTTCAACCAATTCATTTCTGGAATCAGAGATCTGCCGGCTTAGCGGCAAGAAAGGCCGGACATCCGATATGTTTACCGTTTATTACGAATACCTCGAAAGAGCCAAAGCCTGGGTGCAGACCCGTGGCAATATGAATTTTGGTGAAGGCTCCGAAGGAAATGCAGTTACCAAAATATGGAAAAAATACGGCTGCGTTCCTTTCGAATCTTATACCGGTATGCTCCCGGGTCAAAAGTTCTATTCACATGCTAAGATGTTTGATGAACTAAAGAATTATACCGATTTTGTCAAAAAGAATAATTTATGGGACGAAAAAGCGGTACTCGACAATTTCCGTGCTATCCTCAACTATTATATGGGCGATCCTCCTACCAAAGTAACGGTCGAAGGCAAAGAATATTCCCCGAAAGAATACCTCACAAACTATCTTAAGCTTAACCCCGATGATTATTGCGATGTATTGAGTTACATGCAGCAGCCCTATTGGAAACAGGTTGAGTATGAAGTTCCTGATAACTGGTGGCATAATAAGGATTATTACAACATTCCACTGGATGATTTTATGAACGTGGTAAAAGCTTCAATCAAAAAAGGATACACCTTTGCCATTGGCGGTGATGTTTCGGAAGCCGGGTTCCTCGCCCGTGAAGCAAACGCAGCGGTAATCCCGTCATTCGACATACCATCGGCTGCCATTGATGAGAATGCCAGGCAGTTCCGTTTCAGCAACGAAACCACGACAGATGACCATGGAATGCATATAGTCGGATATCTGGAGAAAGATGGTGTAACCTGGTTCCTGGTAAAGGATTCCGGTGCCGGTAGCCGCACAGGCGGAATTGAAAAGAATCCGAATTTCGGGTACTACTTCTTCCATGAAGATTACATCAGGTTGAAAATAATGGATTTCACAGTTCATAAGGATATGATGAAGGATCTGTTACCTAAATTCAAATAAACATTTATCTTTCAATAAAATAGAATTATAGCTGCCCGGATAGGCGGCTTTTTTCTTTATTTTCGGAATCAAATCGTTCGTACATTTGCATTTCCGATAAATCCAGCCCGATGCCACAGCAACACGCACGAATCGAACATCAGTCCGAACCTTCCGAAGGCTATATCCGGAAACTTGTTGCCGAAGGAGAGCATCAGCAGCTTGATTTCAAATTCGGCATTACCGATTCCAAAAAAATCGCCCGGACGCTTTCAGCCTTTGCCAATACGGATGGTGGCCGGCTGCTCATTGGTGTGAAGGATAATGGTTCAATTGCAGGCGTACGCAGCGAAGAAGAGTTTTATATGGTGCAGGCGGCTTCGGAAATGTATACCAGACCCAGCGTGCCTTTTGAAGTAAAAGAATGGACTATTGAAGGCCGTAAGGTGCTTGAGAGCCAGGTTCCGAAAAGCAAAAATGAATTATACCTGGCGCCAAATAAATTAGGCGAATACCTGGCATACATCCGCGTAAAGGATGAGAATTTTCCTGTAAACGCCGTCTGGATAAAAGCATACAACTGGAAGAACAGCCAGGACGGTGTTTTTATCAGCTATACCGAAAATGAAATGTTTTTGCTTCGTTACCTTGAAGAACACGGAAGCATCACCATGACACAATATTGTAAAATAACGAAGTTGCCCCGTAAAAAAGCCGAAAACATCATGGCCGGGTTTATTGCTATCGATATGATCGGAATGGTATTCAGCGAAAGTGGCACTTCTTACAGCCTGACTAACAGCTATATATTGATGACCCCAAACCAGCGGGAAGAAAAATTATTAACCGTTTCATCCAGGTCGCATAAAGCATGATGATCGTAATATCACCTGCTAAGACACTGGATTTTGAGAGAAAATTGCCGGTAACAGAACATACGCAGCCTCATTTTATTGAGGAAGCAGATTTTCTGGTAACAGAACTGAAAAAATTTTCTCCCGCCCGTTTATCCAGGCTCATGAGTATTTCACCGAAACTGGCACAATTGAACTACGACCGGTTTGCAGCATGGCAGTTACCGCTTACTCTAAAAAACAGCCGCCCGGCACTTTTTGCCTTTAACGGTGATGTCTACGATGGATTGGATGCTTACTCTTTGACGAAAAGAGACATAAGTTATACCCAAAAGCGCCTTCGTATTCTATCGGGAATGTATGGGCTGCTCCTCCCGCTCGACCTGATCCTCTCCTACCGGCTTGAAATGGGAACGTCCCTCTCCTCTTCCAAAGGGAAGGATCTCTATTCGTTCTGGGGCCATCGGATTTCGGGGCTGCTCAGGAAACAGATGGAAGAAAACCACGATGATGTATTGATAAACCTGGCTTCCCGTGAATATTATAAAGCCATCGGGCCTGATTTAAGGGGTATCAGGACAATCACTCCTGTTTTTAAGGACCTTCATGAAGGCGAATATAAAATCATCAGCTTCTTTGCCAAAAAGGCAAGAGGACTGATGAGCAGGTTTATTATTCAGCATCGCATATCCAGACCTATCCATATCAAAGCCTTTGATGAGGGAGGATACCGGTACAATCCTGCTCTTTCAAAGGGAGATGAATTTGTTTTCACCCGGGGTTAACTGATTGGGATGAATTGAAATTGGGATTTTGCTGTGTACCATTTATTTACTGCTGATTCGATGAAATTTTCAATAATGAAGCGACTTAAAAGCTTTTCGTACGCCTTTAATGGTATCTGGTATTTATTTACTACCCAGCACAATGCACGGATTCAGCTGGTCATTGCTGTTCTTGCCATCATTTTGGGATTTGTTCTGGGTATCAGTTCCGTGGAATGGTGTATAATTCTGTTGTCAATAGGTTCTGTCTTATCAATGGAAGCAATTAACACCGCAGTTGAGCATCTTTCGGACACGCTGCATCCTGAAAATAATTCCGGAATAAAAATAGTAAAGGGTGTAGCTGCGGGTGCCGTGCTTATAGTTTCTCTTATTGCAGGTATGGTGGGACTCATTATCTTTGCTCCAAAAATTCTTATCCTGCTGGGTTGCTGACTATCATATGATAAATTTCCGGACGGATTTTAGTCTTTTTATTGATTTGTAATTTGGCTTTCCGGCCGAAGCACCTGGTTGAAAACACTGTTTTACCTTTCAAACACATAAAGAATGATACTTATTGCTGACGGAGGCTCAACCAAAACCGACTGGCGCCTGGTAAAAGAAGGACGTGAATACAAACAGGTGCAAACTACCGGGTTCAATCCATACCTTGTTGGGAGTGACGTTATTGAAGAAATTCTGTGGAAAGAGCTTCAACCTTATTTTGACAATAACGGAGTCAGCAAAATATACTATTATGGCGCAGGATGTTCATCGGCTACCAAAAACCAGGTGGTGGAAATGGCTCTCGAAAAAGTATTCCCCTCGGCTAAAATCACTATTGAGCATGACCTTCTTGGTGCTGCCCGCGCACTATGTGGTAAAAGAGAAGGTATCGTTGCCATCCTGGGAACAGGCTCAAATTCATGCTTTTATAATGGAAATGATATAGTGGAACATATATTTTCACTGGGCTATTTCTTTGGCGATGAAGGCAGTGGCGCATATATGGGAAAAAGCCTCTTATCCGCTTATCTGCACAACGAGCTTCCCGCTGATCTGTCAGAAAAACTGGCCGAGGAATATCCTATGAGCAAGGAAAGCATTCTGGATGCTGTATATAACAAACCTGCACCCAGTCGATTCCTCGCATCATTCAGTACTTTTATCAATAATAATCGCGAACATTCCTTTATAAGAAACTTAATAGTTGAGAACCTTCGGGGATTTTACAGGTACCAGGTTTGCTGTTATCCGAGGCATAGAGAGGTTCCCGTGAATTTTGCCGGCTCTGTCGCCTATCACTACCAGGACCTGCTTCACGAGGTTGGAGCCGAATATGGCGCCAAAGTCGGCAGAATTATCCAGGCACCCATCGACGGGCTGGTGGAATACCATATGGAGGAATGCTGATATCTTTAAGGAAGATAGTGGATGAACAATCAACCATTGATAATCTGATAGTCTGCCCCTTTCTTAATTCTCCTATTTTTCTCCTTTTGGTTTAAAAATCAGGGATTCTGAGTTAATACAGTAACGCAGGCCCGTAGGTTCAGGTCCGTCATTAAACACATGCCCGAGGTGACCACCGCATTTGGCGCAAACAACTTCAGTGCGGTTCATTCCATACGCTGAATCATGAATTTCCTTCACATTATGGGGCTTGGCAGGATCATAAAAGGATGGCCACCCGCAACCGGCATCAAATTTTGTCTTTGAGTCAAAAAGTTCAGCACCACAGGCAGCACAGTAATAGGTCCCGATACCGTTGAATTTATCATATTTACCAGTATATGGCCTTTCCGTGGCTTTTTCACGAAGCACGCTATATTGCTTGGGTGTCAGCACCTGTTTCCATTCAGCTTCCGTTTTTTTTACTTCGTATTCCATATATGTCGTTTTATCATTCTTATCAATACTTTTTTGCTGTCCACAGGCTATTATGCTGGCCGATGCGAGCAAAAAGAGCATAATGCGTAAAACAGTTGTTTGCATATACTTGGTAGCATTCATTTCTGTAAAATTTACAAAATAAAAACAGGCAAAACTGCCAAATGTTTAATATCCGAAAAAATCACTTATTGGTTGACCTGAAATGTTAATCCTGAAGAAGCAGGAATTCGGGAAACAGCTCCAGCAGAAAATTTTTATAAATAAGTCTTGAGTCACCTTACATATTCAGACATTCATTTATTTTCGACTGTCTTGTTGAAAATTTGCTGAAATGACTATTTCATTTGTTCCTCGAGTCGTTTTGCATCGCTGCTTCTCCTGTACAGAATATCAACATACCCTCGCGCCTTCTTATCATGGTATACCTTCATCGACTTTTCTGCCCAGTAGATGGCCATATCAATGTTTCCTTTTATTTCCGAAGCGATTGCCAGATTATAACAAGCCCTGCCGGCAATGACAGGATCAGGATTTTCAGCCAGCTTTTTCCATATGATTGCAGCAGCATCCCAGTTATTAAACTTAACCTGTTGCTTCGCAGTCTTAAAATCATCATTCCCTTTCACATAATAGGGACGTCGCTCTGTACGCCAGTTTGGAGAGATCCTGTTTGCAATCTGAAATCCCGCTAATCGCCCGGACTCGTTTATGGCATTACGTTTATGAGGAAGTTTGTTCACAGCAGCCTGGGATGTGGCTCCTTCTTCTGACCAACCCTTCTCATCAGTGAATGAAACCTGGTCAATAATTGTACGGTTAATATTATCATATAACCTCCATCCTGAATTAACATTCACGGTTAAATCAGCATGATATACCTTGGTAACTACCTCCTTACCCTCCTTTTTTTCTTTTTGCTCCGTTGTCCGTTTTTTCAAATCAAAGTTGGAATCAAAGGTCTCTAGCGAAAGAATTGCATCCACATTGTATTGCTTGCATAAAGCATCAACAGAATTCCAGTCAAGCAATTCAGGAAATTGCCTTGTCCCGGTTCCCCTGTAATGATCACTCTCGATTGCAACCGCCTTTAACCGGGGTGATTCAATCAATCGGGCCTCAACCCCGCGGATGCAGTTGAAAGAACCTTCCCTGTCGGCAAGGATGGATTCTCCAGATATAAATCCTTCAAGTATATTAACAAGCTGATTGTTTTTCGATGGAAGTGACCGGTTTAAAATTGCCACCTTATTAATATCGCCGGGAATAGTAATGCTGGCAGGAACAAGCATTTGCAGGGAAATGCTTCGGGTGCGGCAACATATTGCAAAAAGGGCTATAGATAATACCAAAACCGCCAGGGTTATCCTTGTTAAGCTATTGTTCATAGTAGGGCTTTATTAAATTTCACATAAAGGGAGAATTATGCTGATTTCCTGATTGATACGAGATACGAAATACTCAGTAAATATAAAAAATCTGTATCACTAGCCATAGTATGAATAGAAAAAAAAATTTAAGGGATATATACTAGAAAAAATAAAGAATGTTTTACCCAATTAATCGATCAATTATCAGTTTATTCGCAGCTGTCGTTGTCCGAATCCACTTGAAAATTGGTGCCCGCAGGACCATCCGATTTAAATGCCTGTGCGCTTTCGCTGGGGAACCAAACCGGTTCCTCCGAAAAAGCTGATGGCGGATAAACAACATCCGTAAGCGTAAGTCCCTTTGCAGGTACTGAATATCCTGCTTTGCTCCTGTTCTGGCTTTGAAGTATCAGGTGGAATTCATCCAGTGAAACTTTTTGTCTTCCAACATCCAGAAGTGTTCCTACAATTGCCCTGACCATATTTCGTAAAAACCGCTCAGCGCGGATTGTAAAGATCAGGTTCTGATTTGACTCTTCCCATTTTGCATAGGATATATCACATAAAAAGGTCTTAACCTGCGTATGAGTTTTACTGAAACACTGAAAATCATGGTATTTGAGTAGAGTTTCGGCAGCTGCATTCATCAGTCCTATGTCAAGAGCATTAGTTAGAAGGTATGCTTCTGAAAGAAGAAATGGATCCTTCTTCCTTGCAATTGCATATTTATACTCTCGCGATGAGGCACTGAAGCGGGCATTGCAGCCGGGTAAAACTGGTAGTATGCCCTGGATTGCAATTGATGGAGGAAGATACCGGTTCATTTTATAAGCTAATTGATCAGTTGAACTAATAATCTTTTCAGTATCAAAATGGGCAAAGAAAAGCCTGGCATGGACGCCTGCATCGGTTCGTCCGCAACCAGTCACGCCTCCCGAAATTCCTGCAATCAGTCTGAGTGCATCTTCCAGTAATGCCTGCACTGTGTTACCATTAGGCTGCCTTTGCCAACCGCAAAAATAGGTACCGTCAAATGAGAGTTTGATGAAATATCTGTAAGGCATGGTTTGAATTATTGCTTAAAATTACATGGTTAATCCAATTAAACGGTTCTTTTTTGAATTTGTTAGTCAATTTTACATTCATTGTTAGGCTGTTACCGGAATTTTTTAGATCGATTATAAATTACCACAAGGGGGTAAAAAAAAGTTCTCTGTTATTCGATTAACAGTGAAAATGTTTAAATTTGCCCCGTCGTTGTTAATATATTAACAATCTAATCAACTGTAATTCTTATCATTAATACAAATCATGGAGGTCTAAATGACAAACACCGAAAACTTAGTTCATGAACTTGTTGAAAAGCATGGTCGCGAACGCAATTCCCTAATGCCTGTTTTACAGGGGATTGTTTCGCAGGAGAAATTTCTTTCCGAAGAAGCCATGATTGCCATTGCACGCGAACTCGACCTGTCAGCAGCCGATGTATACGGAACGGCATCATTTTATACATTTCTCGACACTGTGCCGCGCGGAAAAAACATTATCAGGGTATGTAAAACTATATCCTGCCATATGCGCAATAAGGACGAGCTGATTGCTGTACTTGAGGACCAGCTTAAGATCAAGGTCGGCGAAACAACACACGACAAACGGTTTACATTACTCACGGCCAATTGCCTTGGATGGTGTCATAAGGGACCGGTTATGCTGGTGAACGATGAAGTCTTCCCGGAAGTTACTCCGCAGAGAGCAATTGAAATTGTTGAAGAATACATTAAGAAAAGCAATTAAACCCATCGGCTTTAAAACGACACAACATGGAACAGTTACAACTGAAAAAAGTTGACATCATATTTGGCTGGGATGAGAAGGTTACCCCTATTGATGTTTATGATAAAACGATTAAAAAAACACCCGATTCAATCATTCTCGACATGATTGATTCAGGGCTTAAAGGACGTGGGGGCGCTGGTTTCCCGACAGGGTTGAAATGGAAATTTACCCGTAATGAGGATTCAGCCGTAAAATATGTTATCTGTAACGCTGATGAAGGCGAACCCGGAACATTTAAAGACCGCGAGATCCTTGACCGGGTTCCCGAAAAGGTTTTTGCCGGAATGGCTATTTGCGGTTATGTAATAGGTGCTAAGGAAGGGTACATTTACGTACGTGGTGAATATAACTTCCTTTTGAAAGGTTTACAGAAAAAAGTTGATATCTTCAACAAGCAAATAGTTGATAGGAAAGCTGAATTTGTAATATATCTTCGCTCTGGAAGCGGCGCATATGTGTGTGGTGAAGAGAGTGCCTTGTTTGAATCCATGGAAGGTAAACGTGGCGAGCCGCGCAATAAACCTCCTTATCCCACAGTGTCAGGATACAACGGGAAACCAACCGTAATCAACAATGTTGAAACCCTTGTGTACACCAGCGAAATCTGCCGCATGGGACCTGATAAATTTAAAGCACTGGGCACATTCGACTCAAGGGGATCAAAGGTGTTCTCTGTTTCAGGTGATACTCCTATTTCCGGCATTTATGAACTGGAATTAGGCATGGCCCTCAAGGATTTTGTGGATGAATTTGCTGATGGTGATGCAAAAGCTGTTCAGATTGGGGGAGCCTCCGGTCATTGTGTTCCCCGTAAAAAATTCAATGAAACTATTATCGGTTTCGAAGGAATTCCAACCGGTGGTTCAATGATGATTTTTAATTCGACAAGATCAATGTACAATGTTCTTCACGATTATCTCGAGTTCTTTACCGAGGAATCATGCGGACAATGTACACCCTGCCGTGTTGGCTGCCAGCAACTGCTGAAAGGCATTGAAGCTGTGAAAAAAGGTGAAAGGCCACCCACTTACCTTGAATCTCTCAAGAAACTTACCCTCACCATGAAGATTGCAGCTAAATGCGGTC
>JANXXZ010000580.1 GCA_025350385.1 Bacteroidales bacterium | reverse complement strand
AGGAACGATCGCTATAATGGGTTTTTCGTTTAACCCGTTTTTTTGGCAGAAGTCAGGGTTTGGATGAAATTCATTTACTGAATCCAGCAACGGATGCCCTGCAAATTCAACATGGTAACCGAACTTTGCGTGAAAATCCTTTTCAAAAGGAAGCACTACGAAGGCTATATCGGTGCGTTTATGGATTTCGTGCACCCTCTTTTGCCTCCAGGCCCATATCTGAGGTGAAATGTAATATATCACTTTAATGCCCTGCTGATGCGCAAATTTTGCAATCCTCATGTTGAAACCCGGGTAGTCGACCAAAATTACAGCATCCGGTTTCCATGCTATTATATCATCCTTACAAAATTGAATATTACGAAGAATAATGCGGAGGTGCAGCACTACTTCCAGAAAACCCATGAAAGCAAGGTCTCTGTAATGCTTAACTATCAGACCTCCGGCTTGTTGCATACGATCTCCGCCCCAGCAACGGAATTGAGCTGTCGGATCAAGGGCTTTCATCTCCCTGATTAATCGGGAGGCGTGCAAATCGCCTGATGCTTCTCCGGCTATAACGTAGTATTTCATTCAGTTACAGTAAGGTTACAATCAAAAGGGTAAGGTAAACGGGTGCCTGTTGACAAATATAAAATAAAGTACAATTGTGAGAGCGGTTACCATCAATACCCCTTTTCCCGTCTTCTCCAGGTGCGATTTTACAATATGATAACGCATGATGAGCAGGTTCGGTATAGTACTTAATAGGATTATTTTAGAATCGTCAAGGTAATGTGTACCTGATAATTTATTTGCCAGCCTGCTGATCAACAGGATAAGGAAAGCCCCTACCAGTTGAATTACGAATGCCTGTATGATTCCTGCGAGGTAGCTGTCCTTTGCCAGTAATTGTTTTACATTCATTTATAGGCTGGTTAAATAGGTTGTTATGTTATTAGGATGAGACGAGGGGCGAAGGGCGAAGGACGAGGGGCGAGGGGCGAGGGGCGACATAGCGATGATCGAAAATATCATTTGAGTTATGAACTTCAATTATCACATCTTCTGCCTTCTGACTTCCGACTTCTGACTCCCGACTTTTATTTTTTAGTGTTGATTTTGAAGATTCAAACAGTGTCTTTAAGATTTTCCTGTAAAATCCCATTTCCTGATAGCGGCAATGGCGTGATGCGCGGTAAGGTCAATCTGCACGGGAACAATGCTCACATAATTATTCTTAATGGCCCATTGATCTGTATCCTTTCCCGGGTCCTTATCCACAAATTCACCACGGAGCCAGTAATAGTTACTTTTCCGGGGGTCCTTCCGTTCTTCAAAATTTTCGTCCCAGATTGCTTTAGCCTGCCTTACAACCATAACTCCCTTGATTTCGGAGCGATTTCGTCGGGGAAAATTCACATTCAGGCAGGTTCCCGGCGGCAGGCCATGAACCAGCACATTAGATGCCACAGATGCAATATAAGTTCCGCAATGGCCGAAATCAGCCTGGTAGGAGTAGTCGTCCAGCGAAAACCCGATGGCGGGAATATCTTCCATTGCCCCTTCAATCACAGCCGCCATGGTTCCTGAATACAACACGTTAATTGAGGAGTTTGAACCATGATTAATTCCGGAAACAATGAGATCAGGATTGCATTTCATGATCACTTTCTGGCCCAGTTTAACACAATCAACCGGAGTCCCGCTGCAACTGAATTCCATATAACCGGGTTCATTTGCAATTTCATGAATACGTAAGGGTGTTTGAATGGTTACCGCATGTGCCATTCCCGACTGGGGTTTGTCAGGGGCAATGACCACAGTATCTCCAAGTTCACGCATCACCCTGATAAGGTAGCGGAGCCCCGGAGCATTTATGCCATCGTCGTTTGTAATGAGTATTCTTGGTTTAGTCATTTTGAGTTATTTAGGCATATTATTGATCAGAAGGCTGAACAGGTTCATCATGCGGCTGATCCTTTTCATCATTTGAATATTCTTTAATCCTGGTCACGCCTGCCGAGACGACAAATTTCATCACTTCAGCGGGTGAAGCCTGAATTGGTCTTACATTTTCGGCCGGAACAATAAACAGTGTCCCTGAGATAGCGTATGAATAAGGGAAATAGACGGCGACTTTTTCCTTCTCAATACCCAGATGCGAGAGATCTTTCTGGGTAACAAAGCCAATCTTTTCGAGATCGGCATCCTTGCTGAGTTTTACCAGCACAGGTTCATTGAACTTTTTATCCTTCCCGACCAATGCCGACATGAAATCCTTGAATGCATTGTAAATGATTGAAATGAAAGGCGTCCGGCTGATAGCCCTGTCAAAGTAACTGATGATAGGATTGAAAATGATGGTTGATCCCAGGAAACCAATCAGTGTAATAAAAATGGTGATAATCAGTATTCCCAATCCCGGAATCCGGAAACCTAAAAGGTCGGTGATGGTTCCAAGCAGGATATCGTCAATAAAGGTAAATGTCCACCAAAGGGCATAGATTGTCATTGCCAGTGGCGTGATAAAAAGCATTCCCTGGAAGAAATGCTTGGCCAGCCTGAGGAAAAAAGAATTCAGTTGCATGGTTTGATGGATAATTTTGCAAAATTAGGCATTTCCGGCCGATGCGTTGCCAGGCAATTGGTATTATTGATAAACTGTGATGTTGCGATGTTGAAAGTGCCGGGATTTAGTGCTGAGTGCCGGGTGCCTGGTGCCTGGTGCTTGGTGTCTAGTGCTGTTATTGAGTCCCTGTTCACATAAACCCTAGTGGCTTGTGGCTATTGCCTTATGCCTGTTGCCTATCCAATAAATTTATTCAGCTCTTCCCAGAACAGTTGTACCGGGAACCCCATCACGTTATAATAACACCCGTTGATGCCGGTTATTCCGGTGTAGCCTATCCAATCCTGGATTCCGTATGAGCCGGCTTTGTCGAAAGGACGGTGGTGGCTGATGTAAAACTCTATTTCATCAGAGGATAGCGTTTTAAAACTGACAGTAGTTTCGGCATGAAAAACTCGCTCCTTCGATTTGCACCGGAGGCATATACCAGTATAGACAATATGCTGCCTGCCCGAAAGTCGCGACAGCATTTGAATGGCATCGGCTTTGCTTCGGGGCTTACCGATGCATTCGCCCTCCAGCCACACAATGGTATCGGCTGTTATAAGGATTGTGTTATCCGGGTATGCGTTGATGCTGAAGCCATCAGCCTTGAACTGACATAAAAACCTTGCAATTTCAGCCCCTTTTAATTCAGCAGGATAAACTTCTTCAAGGTCGATAGTTACCACTTCGTAATGCAATCCCAGTTCTTTAAGCAGATGTTGCCTTCGGGGCGATTTGGACCCCAGTAAGAAGCGGTAGCCTGCCAGTTTTTCTGTATTCATAGAAATAATATTGTGGTTCCTTGGCCAGGATATAAACTCGATCAGAATTAATCCATTTAACCTGTTTGCTAGAGTATAAAGTTCAGGCCTAAAATGGCCATACCGGAGATGCCTCCAATCATGATCCATTTCAGCAGTGTGCTGAGTTTGTGGTAAGCAAGTGGCGAAAAAGCCTTTTTTAACTGGTACAGGAAGACAATCAGGGGCAATTCTATTACGATCACCAACCACAAAACCAGCATGTCGAAACTCATGTTGCTGAGCCATACCTGGCTGTAAACCAGAGTAGTCATAAGAACAACTGAGAGTCCTGTGACGACTGTTTTTGAAGTTTTTATCCCCTTTACAACAGGCAACGAGCGGCATCCATATCGGCTGTCGCCTTCCATATCTTCCATGTCTTTTACAATTTCACGTATAAGGCTCAGTAAAAAGGCGAAATTGCTGATTCCTGCAGCAAATTGAGTAATCGGTCTGATCTCATAGATTGAAATTCCTGCCTGTTTCAGTTTCAGCCATTCAAAAAACCACAGCATACCCAATGATAAAGCCGACATCAGGGCCACTGCAAGATTCCCGAGGATGAAAGTACGCTTGAGGGCTTTAGCATACCACCAGACTGTCCCCAGTGCCAGGAAAAGGATAATGGCAGGGAAACCCGAATGTAACCGTAAAGAAAGAAAAATAATACATCCTGTGGATAGTAAAGTTAACAGAACAGCTATGAAAAGCAGGGATCGCTGAGTATAATTTTCCGGAATTAGATCATGTTCCTGCTTGTTAATACGATCAATATCAACATCATAGTAATTGTTTATGACGTACCCGGTGGTCGCAATCAGCATGGCTATTCCAACTACAAGTCCATATTCGAGGCTATTCAGCTGAAATCCGGTACCGCTCATGCCATAGTAGGGTCTGATAACGAAGTACCGGAAAGCATACAAGGTAAGAGCAATGATAGCCAGGTTTGGCAAACGGATCAGGCGGAGGATGGAAAGCACTTTTTCGGAATTACGATGTATTTATTGTTATGGGATTATTTTTTATTGGGACGGGGGACGGGGGATGAAGAGAAGAAAGGGAGAAGGGGAGAAGTGGTGAAGATGTAAAATGTTATTGCTATGAAAACTATTAACAGATAGCTGTTCACGGATAACTAAATTTCACCAGTGATAAGCATCCTCATTCATCCATTTTCCCTGCACTTTCATAACTTGTTCAATTACGTCGCGGACACAACCATGGCCTCCGTTATGATGCGAAATATAGGTTGCAAGTGATTTTATCTCTTCTGCAGCGTCAGCAGGACAAGTCGGGACTCCGGCTTTCCGCATGATTTCATAATCGGGAATATCATCGCCCATGAACAGTACCTGCTCATCAGTGATAGCCTGATCGGCCAGGTACTCGGTATAGACTTCAATTTTTTTTTCAACTCCCAGGAATACATCGCTTACTTTGAGGTTCTCAAATCGTTTTTTTACTGATTCGGAATAGGCCCCTGATATAATGGCTATCCGATATCCCTTTTTCATCGCCAGTTGCAATGCATAACCGTCTTTCACATTAGCGGTGCGGAGAGCCTCCCCGTTACTCATCAGGACTACAGTTCCATCAGTTAACACTCCATCATAATCGAAAATAAATGTGTTGATTTTCAGGAGGAGTTCTTTGTAATTCGACATAATTCAAACCAGTATGAATGCAATTATTTTTGGAAACGCTTGTTGATTTTATTGGCAAGCAGGCGGTAAATTTCGGCATATTCAGGCATGGATGCAAGCAACTCCAGGTGTTTGTTTATAACATTCACATCGCCCCGTTTTGCAGGGCCTGTTTGAACACGTTCCGGTTCACTTGTCAGCACCTTATGGGCAGTTTCGGCAACCAGGGGTTTCAGGAGGTCAAAACTCAATCCTTTTGTAGCAAGCACATCACTGGCGAGAGTGTACATCAGGTTTGAATAATTGGAGGCAAAAACAGCCGCGATGTGAAGCATCAAGCGTTCTTCACTGCTGGTATCACGAATTACTCCTGAAAGTTTTTTTGATAGATTCCTAAGGAGGGCAAGGGCTTCAGGGGTTGATGCTTCCAGGCAGAAAGGCACTTCCGCAAGGTTAACGGGAATATGTTTTGAAAAGGTCTGTAAGGGGTACAATACCCCGAAATATGGCGAAACTGCAGCAATTTCATCCATCGGAACTGAACCGGATGTGTGAACTACAAATTTATTCTCCAGTTTAAGTTTGTCTGCGACTTCGCGGATGGCTGTATCGCTTACCGCAATAATATAAAGATCGGAATCCGGGCTGAGTTGATCAATCCGGTTAATGGATGAAGCACCAACTTTGGAAGCCAATTCCAGTGCTGATTGTTCAGAAAGGCTCCAGATTTCCCTGATCCTGAATCCCTTCAGCGATAAGCCCCGGCCCAGGTGCCAGGCTACATTGCCTGCGCCGATCAGGGTAATTGTCCGGATTTCGGAAGGTAATTGCATATTGTTTAAACAGAGTGCTTTTGAGAGTCTGATACTTTTGGATCAGCACCATCGACCGGTTTTTTCCATGTCCGTCGTATGATAGAGAAGACGAGGCCTGAGAACATGATGATCGCTCCTAACCACAATACATTCATGTAAGGGAAGATAACCGCTTTTATCACGATGAAATCCTGATTCTTCTCGTAAACCCCGACCATAATGGCTCTGGAATTAGGCGATATTCCTTCGAACCGGAATTTCAGGTCAAGAGGTTTCACGAAGGCATCTTCGCGAACTAACTCGCCGTTTTTAACCTGGTATTTCATAGTAGCTGCGAGGATACCTTCTTTCATGCTCAGGATACGGAAATGAGCAGTTAACAAGGCATTATTCGCATCATCGCCGTTCATTTCGGCATGTATGCTGTCAAGAATTATATATGACCTGGCGTAAAGAATGGTGTCGTGTACATTCATCTCCTCAACTCCTGAGCGTTTATATCCGCTCGAATCGGCTTCTCCCTCCGTTTGTTCCGAAAAACTTATGAAGGTATAAATGTCTTTATTAAGGAAATGCTTGGTATCCGGGTTATATACATTTCCCATCTTCATGTTGTGGTTCACTGAAGGATACACCGAAAAGGCAACTTTGCCATTAGCCCCATCCTCCTTAAGCACAAAGTCAACCTTGTAAAAGGTTTCACGGCCTTTACTTTCATTACTGCTGTAAGTTACCAGGTAGTTGCCCATGGCCTGACTGGCACCTTTCATAAGTACCAGGTTTTCGGCATTATCCTTTTCCTTTCCAAGGTTTACACCGGATGTATTCCGCGATATTATCTGGGAATTACTGAAAGCAAGAAGTACCCCAAGCATGAATAGTGCAAATCCAGCATGGGAGATTGACGAACCAAGGTTGGTTGTTTTCCTCATATATTTTACAATAAAGTCAATGGAAACGACCGTTGCAAAAAGTACGAAAAACAACAGGAGAATATGGTTGATCCGGCCTATGCCATCACCTAAAGCAATAATCACTGTCAGCAATGCAGTAATGCTCGCTGTGAAGATCATTTTCTTGAGAAATGTGCGCAGTTCATTACGGCCGTAAAACAGGTACTGGCTTATTCCGATTAACAAAACTACGAGCAATCCGAAAGGAAGCTGCCAGGTGTTATAGTAATTAACATTGTCCACGGGTGGCGCGATTCCTGTCCCGAAAACTTTGTTTATGACGGGAATGGAGGTTGTAAGTGTGACCTGGAAGGCTGAAAGTACCACCACAACTGAGCCAATCAACATCCAGAACTCCCGTGATAATATTTCGTCTCCTTCTTTAACGGGAAAATGTTTTTTACGAAATAGAAGAAGTGCCAATGGAACAAAAAGGAATATTGCGATGAACAGCAGCATCTGAACTGCTTTGCCGCTGTCGCCAAAGGCATGAACCGAGGTTTCGCCAAGCACTCCGCTACGGGTGAGGTAAGTAGCATATACTACAAATATCCAACCCAGGAATGAGAATAAATACGCTGTGGCATAGGAATGAAAACGCTTATTGGCAATTAACATCAGGTGTAATGAGGCGATGAGGAAAAGCCATGGCACCAACGATGCATTCTCTACGGGATCCCAGGCCCAGAATCCGCCAAATGTAAGTGACTCGTAAGCCCAGCGACCTCCCAGCAAAATACCGATGCCAAGGGTCAGGATAGAAGCCAACGTCCAGGGTAATGCAGGTTTAATCCAGCTATGGTATTGTCCTCGCCAGAGAGAGGCCACTGCATAACTGAATGGTACAAGTGAAACCGCATATCCAAGAAAGAGAGAGGGTGGGTGAATGATCATCCAGATATTTTCAAGTAAGGGGTTCAGACCGTTGCCATCAATGATCATCCCTACATAATTGGGTTCCTTGAAAAGATCGAGGCCGGTATTCTGAGGCAATTCACGGAGTAAAGTAAACGGACTTCCGCCAATTTTTATACCGCCAATATCAAACCCAAGCACCATAGAAATCAGGAATAACTGTCCTACCGAAAAGATGGGCATTACCCACGACTTCCATTCTCCTGATTTCCGGATAAGAATGAGCCCCAGCATTCCCTGTAAAACTCCCCATATCATAAAGCTACCCTCCTGACCGGCCCACAAACAGGAGACGAGGAACTTCAACGGCAAGTCAATTGCTGAATATTGCCATACATAGGAATATTCAAAATAATGGTTGAAAATCAGGTAATAGAGGGTACAAAAAGATGAGAGCAGGGAAATGAAATGCAACAGGAACAGGTTTCCGGCCATCCGCTCATACAAAGCTTTCCTTTCGGATTTGCGATGCGAAAGCAGGTATAAAACCAGTGAGAAAATCAGTGCCAGAATACTTGCCCAGATAAAGCTTCTGCCCAGTGCACCAGCAAGGATGTGTTCGCCAATATAGTTTATATTCATGTACGTATCGATCTATGTTTATGGCACAAAAATAACCTTTATCTTTTTAATTCAGCAATCCCGAACCAAAATGAAAGTCATTTCAAAAAGTAAATACAATTTATCCAGTCAGTTCTTAGATTTCAGGGATCGCAATTTAATAAAAATCAATAACAGAATGTGACGTTGCCTGAAGCCGGATGATGCATAAACAGAGGCAGGCAGTGATCAGTTACAATAAAATCCATACGCGGTTATGAAAGATTAACAGGTTTCCTTTCATTCAAGTATGCCTGAGAGAATTATATTATTGTTATTATTGCATCAGCAAAAACCCGTATTTATAAAAAATATTTTGGATGGCCATCAAAATACTGGAAGTAAAAAACCGACGACAACTTTACCAATTCATTCACCTGCCTGAAAAAATTCATGCTTCCCATACCAATTGGGTACCTCCGATTTATATGGACGAATGGACTTTTTTCAACCCGAAGAAGAATAAATCATTTTCCTACTGCGATACAATTCTTGCCCTGGCCTTTAAGGATGATCAATTGGTCGGACGAATCATGGGTATTATTAATCATCGGTATAATGAGGCTCAAAATGAAAATGATGCGCGCTTTTGTTTCATGGAAACATGGAATGATGAAGTAGTATTCAATGCATTAATCGATTTTATTGAGAAATGGAGCGCAAAACTTGGCGCCTCAAACCTGGTAGGCCCTCTTGGATTTTCTGATAAAGACCCGCAGGGTTTTATGGTTGAAGGTTTTAACGAGCCCATCGTAATAGCTACTAACGGGAATCTGGAATATATGCCCGTTTTACTTGAAAAACTGGGCTATAACAAGAAAGTGGATTGTGTTGTCTATAAAGTGCCTATTCCGGATGATATACCTGATTTTTACAGGGCAATTTATAACCGGGCGCTCCAAAAAAACAATATCGAAATACTGGAATTCACGTCCCGAAAAAAAATAAAGCCTCTAATTCATCCGATTTTAAGACTGCTAAACGAAACATTTGCCCCTATTTATGCATTTGATCCTTTCGAAGAAAAGGAAATGGATGACTTTGCAAACAGGTATCTCCCATTATTGGATCCGCATTTTATTAAAGTGATCACCGATAAGGATGGCAATATCCTGTCATTCCTGATTGCTATGCCTGACATAAGCAAAGGAATCATTGCCTGCAATGGTCATGTCTTGCCATTTGGGATTTTTCAGATCATCAGTTCGCGCAAAAAAGCAAAACAACTTAACCTTTTACTGGGGGGAATTAAGGAAGAATTCAGGGGACAGGGCCTGGATGTTATTATGGGGGTGAGGATGCTCGAAACATCTAAAAAACGTGGAATTGAGTACATTGATAGTCACCTGGAACTTGAAACTAATGTGAAGATACGAATGGAAATGGAACGGATGAATGGCATGGTATATAAAAGGTATCGTATTTTCAGAAAGGAGATTTAAAATTTTCAGAAGTTAAAAGGTAGCCGTTTCCCAAACTTCAGATAATTTTATGTACGTAAAACTAATTCCAGAGTCACAAAATATTATCGGATGGACATAAGAATAAAAGTGGTCAAAACCCATCGCGATCTTCGTCGGTTCATTTATTTACCCCAGAAAATTCATTCATCTTACTCAAACTGGTTACCCCCCGTTTACATAGATGAGTGGAAGTTTTTCAATAGAAAAAAGAACCATTCATTTAATTCGTGCGACACGGTGATGGCGTTGGCTTACCGCGACAACAAGGTTGTGGGCCGCATCATGGGCATCATCCATAATAAGTATAATGAGTTGCACAATGAACGCAACGCACGTTTCGGTTATTTCGATTGTTATAACGATCCTGAGGCCTCACATGCACTGATTTCCTTTATCGAGAACTGGGCTGAAGATCTGGGTATGGAAAAACTGGTAGGCCCTTATGGTTTTAGTGATAAAGATATTCAAGGCTTACTGGTTGAAGGCTTTGAACACATGCCAATCCTTGATTCGGCATGCAATCCTTCGTATGTGGTTGATTTACTTATGAAAGAAGGTTTCATCAAGGAGGTTGATTGCATGACTTACCGCTTTTCGCTTACTGAGAATTTACCAGACCTGTATTACCGCATCCTGCAACGGACCAATCATCGCAAGGAATATATTGTACTGGAGTTTACCACTAAAAAGGAACTTAAGCCCTATATTGTCCCTGTTCTTCAATTGGTGAATGAAACGTTTGATGAATTGTATGGTTTTGTGCCAATGACCAGCATAGAAATCCAGGAATTTGCTGACAGGTATCTGCCTGTAATCGATCCTCGATTTGTCAAGCTTGTTGAAAAAAATAATAAGGTAATAGGATTCCTGGTGGCAATACCCAATCTCACCCCGGGAATCCAGAAATCAAAAGGTCATTTGTTCCCTTTTGGCATTTTCCAGATTCTTAAAGCCGCCCGTCGCAGTAAACAGCTTGATCTCATGCTGGGCGCGGTAAAAAGGGAGGTACAGGGATTGGGACTGGAGGTGGCAATGGGACTAAGGTTGGTTGAATCAGCCCGGCTTGCAGGATTTGAATTTATGGAGGTTCACCTCATCCTTGAAACCAACCGTAAGATGCGGGCTGAGATGGAGAGGTTAAATCTTCCGGTTCATAAGCGCTTCAGGGTATTTCAGAAATCGCTTCAATAGTAATCTAATGACGTTAAAGTAAATCAAAAGATGTTTTGAATAAAATTATCTTGTGATGTGAATTAGTATTTGAAAATATTTTACTACTTTTGCACCCCTTAAATAATTCATTATTAACCCTAACCGAAAGGAAGTGTAATCACTATGATCATTGTTCCTGTAAAAGAAGGCGAAAGCATAGACCGCGCTCTCAAGAAATTAAAGCGTAAATTCGAAAAAACCGGTGTCGTGAAAGAACTGCGCGAACGCCAGAAATTCACTAAACCTTCCGTTAAACGCCGGGAAGAAATTCTACATGCGGTTTACGTGCAGCAACTCCAGCAGGCAGAAGAAAAGTGATTTAAACGGTAATATTTATACCGTAAAGCAGGAAGTAAGTCTTGCGCTTCTCAAAATAATGTTGTACTTTTAGCGTTAGCTAAGTATAACTTTTGAGAGGGCATGGTTTTCTTCCTGTTGTTTTTTGCGAATGCTGAAAGATAAGTTTATTGATTACCTGCGGTTTGAGAAGCGATTTTCGCCGCATACCATTAAGGCATACGAAAATGATCTGGCTCAATTTGCCGGGTTCATGAAATTACAATACAATTCTTCTCATCTTTCCGGTGCCGATTATACCATGATACGATCATGGTTGGTTTCATTACTTGAGCTTCATTTTACTGCACGTTCAGTTAACCGTAAACTTTCAACCTTAAAATCCTTTTATCATTTCTGCATACGCAACGGATTTATTGAAGCTAATCCTATGCTTAAGGTTATTTCGCCCAAAACATCCAAACATCTTCCTGTATATATAGAAAAGGACAAGCTGGAACAACTCTTCAGCCAGGTCAATTTTGGCAACAGTTTTGAAGCTGTTCGCGACCGTCTTCTGATTATGATGTTTTATGCCACAGGAATGCGTCGTGCAGAACTTATAGGTATTAAGGAGAACGATATCGACTGGGAAAAATTTACAGTGAAAGTCTTAGGTAAAAGAAATAAAGAAAGAATTATTCCTTTGGGCAGTTACCTTTGCCACCATATTGACATATACCTTAAAGAGAGAAATCATTTCTTTACAACGGAAAAAGAGTCGAGTGCCCGAAGTATTGCAACAGTGAGTAAAAAGGATTCAGTGCATAAAACAATTGACACCCCGGAGCAAAACAATACCGACTATCTGTTTGTTTGTTCTTCAGGAAACAGAATGTATGCACGGCTGGTTTACAGCGTAGTCCACAAATACCTCTCATTAATTTCATCTCAGGTTAAACTGAGCCCACATGTGTTGCGGCATACCTTTGCCACGCACATGCTTAACGACGGAGCTGACCTCAATGCTATCAAAGAAATTCTTGGACACACGAGCCTGGCGGCCACACAGGTCTATACTCATAATTCTATTGAAAAACTCAAACTGATCTATAAACAAGCCCACCCAAGGGCATAAATAAAAAAGGAGGAACCATGCGAGTGAAGATTAATTCAGTTCATTTCAAGACCGACAAAAAACTCGACGATTTTATTTCCGAGAAGATTGACAAACTTACCAGTCTGCACGATGGTATTATTGGGAGCGAAGTTACTCTTCGGGTTGATAATACGGAAGAACCTGCTAACAAGATAGCGGAAATAAAATTACAGGTACCTGGTAATGATCTTTTTGCACGCAAGCAGAGTAAATCGTTTGAAGAAGCCACAGATACAGCTGTTGAAGCCTTACGCCGCCAACTTACCAAACACAAGGAAAAACTGAGGGGTGAATAAGACAAAAGAAAAAAAATATTCACTTCACGTTTGGTAATTCAAATAAAGTGTCTAAATTTGCAGTCCTTTTTGAAAGGACTGCTTTTGTTTAATGAAGAGCCGTTCTAATAGGCTGACAGTAAGAGCGTTGAAAGATGGTGTGGGCTCGTAACTCGCAGTTTTCGTTGCCTGGCAGTAATGATTAGTGCCGATGTAGCTCAGTTGGTAGAGCAGCTGATTTGTAATCAGCTGGTCGGGGGTTCGAGTCCCTCTATCGGCTCACGTTCTTCGAAATGTTAATTACCGGGGGGATACCAGAGCGGTCAAATGGGGCAGACTGTAAATCTGTTGGCTAAGCCTTCGGAGGTTCGAATCCTCCTCCCCCCACAACTATTGCCAGGCGGAAGGTGGTACATGATTTCATTATTACGTATTTGATGAATCATTTAATTTACTGCCGGCTCATCACGCGGAAGTAGCTCATTTGGTAGAGCGATAGCCTTCCAAGCTATAGGTGGCGGGTTCGAGCCCCGTCTTCCGCTCAACGCAGGTTCTTGCAACTTAGTGCTTATGCATTCACCCCGGTGGACAAAAAACACGACATTGAAAGAGCAGATATAATAGTATAGCTCCGTGTCAGGGCATCCCGGTAAAAGGGGGGAGTTCTCACTGGGCTTGAAAGTATTAAAAGCCTTTGTAGCTCAGTGGTAGAGCACTTCCTTGGTAAGGAAGGGGTCAGGAGTTCAACTCTCCTCAAAGGCTCAGATTTCTTTTTAAACACAATTACAAGTAAATCCATAAACATTAATTATCATGGCAAAAGAAAAATTTGATCGTTCCAAACCGCACGTGAACGTTGGTACCATCGGTCATATTGACCATGGCAAGACCACGCTTACGGCTGCTATCACCCTTGTGTTGGCCGATGCTGGTCTTTCAGAATACAGGTCATTCGATTCGATTGACAATGCTCCCGAAGAAAAAGCCAGGGGGATAACAATTAACACCGCTCATGTTGAGTACCAGACAGCCAGCCGTCACTATGCACATGTTGACTGTCCTGGTCACGCCGACTATATTAAGAACATGGTAACCGGTGCTGCCCAGATGGACGGCGCTATCATCGTAGTAGCAGCTACTGATGGTCCCATGCCTCAAACCCGTGAGCACATCCTGCTCGCACGTCAGGTAGGTGTTCCCCGCCTGGTTGTTTTCATGAATAAGGTTGACCTTGTTGATGATGATGAAATTCTTGAGATCGTTGAGATGGAAATCCGCGATTTGCTTACTTTCTATGGCTTTGATGGCGAAAATACCCCGGTTATCCAGGGATCAGCTCTTGGTGGACTGAATAAGGAAGCTAAATGGGTTGAAAGAATCATGGACCTTATGAACGCTGTCGATACCTGGATCCAGTTACCAGTTCGCGCAGTTGATAAACCTTTCCTTATGCCTATCGAAGACGTGTTCTCAATTACCGGCCGTGGCACCGTTGCTACTGGTCGTATTGAAACCGGGATTATTCACGTGGGCGACCCCGTTGATATTATCGGTATGGGTGCTGAAAAGCTGAAATCAGTATGCACAGGAGTTGAGATGTTCCGTAAACTTCTCGATACAGGTGAAGCTGGTGACAACGCAGGTCTGTTGCTCCGCGGTATTGACAAAGACACTATCCGTCGTGGTATGGTTATTGCCAAACCAGGTTCAATCACCCCCCATAAAGAATTCAAAGCTGAGGTTTATATCCTGAAGAAAGAAGAAGGCGGACGCCACACTCCTTTCCAGAATAAATACCGTCCCCAGTTCTACTTCAGGACCACAGACGTAACCGGTGAGATTACTCTTCCCGATGGTGTTGAAATGTGCATGCCTGGCGACAACCTGACGATCACAGTTCATTTGATTGCGGAAATTGCCATGAACCTGAACCTCCGTTTCGCTATCCGCGAAGGTGGACGAACAGTCGGCGCCGGTCAGGTAACTCAGATCCTCGACTAATAAAAGTAAAACCAGGAGAGGTGTTCCCGTCATGAGGAACACCTTTCCTACCATTAATAATTAATGTTTCTGGTTGTCGGGCTTGTTTCGAGGCTGACTAACCGAACAGGCAAATGACTACACGGGTGTAGCTCAATTGGTAGAGTGGCGGTCTCCAAAACCGTAGGCTGTGGGTTCGACTCCTACCACCCGTGCTAAATATTAGAAAAATGGCAAGAAGTAAGTTCTTAGAGTACGTCACCGAAAGTTATGATGAACTCATGCACAAAGTATCCTGGCCTACCTGGAGTGAATTGCAAAACAGCGCTGTTGTTGTATCCATTGCTTCCCTAATAATTGCGCTTGTCGTATTTATGATGGATGAAACATTTCAGTTGCTGCTAAAACAGTTTTATACAATGTTTTAGAGTGTTACTGCACTTCAGTCTAATATTTATTGGTAATCAACCTTTAATTCACCATCCGGCATGGGCGAACAAGTGAAAAAGTGGTACGTGGTACGAGCCATAAGCGGGAATGAGAAAAAGGTGAAACAATACCTTGAAAGCGAAATAAGTCGTCTTGGTCTCCAGGATTTTATTGCGCAGGTTCTTATTCCTACAGAGAAAGTTTATCAGGTACGCAATGGCAAAAAAGTAAGCAAAGAGCGAAACTATTTGCCAGGGTATGTGCTTGTAGAAGCAGCACTGGTAGGTGAAATTCCACACATCATTCGCAACATCCCGGGGGTGTTGGGTTTCCTTGGCTCGAAGGATCAACCTGTTCCCCTGAGACAGGCCGAAGTGAACCGTATCCTGGGTAAAGTCGACGAGCTCGCTGAGCAAGGCGCTGAACTCAATGTACCTTTCATAATTGGTGAAACCGTAACGGTAACTGATGGTCCATTCAACAGTTTCAGCGGTGTGATTGAAGAAATTAATGAAGAAAAGAAAAAGCTGAAAGTAATGGTTAAAATCTTTGGCCGTAAAACCCCGCTCGAACTTTCGTTCATGCAGGTGGTCAAAGAGTCCTGAGTCGTTACAAAATTCCGCAAGTACAAATCCTTTAAGACAACTGCAAAATGGCAAAAGAAGTTGCTGGATTAATCAAACTGCAAATCAAGGGAGGGGCGGCTAATCCATCACCCCCTGTTGGACCTGCGTTAGGTTCAAAGGGAGTAAATATAATGGAGTTCTGCAAACAGTTTAATGCGCGTACGCAGGACCAGGCAGGAAAAATTATCCCCGTGGTCATTACTGTTTATAAGGACAAGTCGTTTGTTTTTATCATTAAGACGCCTCCTGTTGCAGTACAGCTCCTTGAAGCAACCAAGCAGAAAAGTGGCTCGCCCGAGCCTAACCGCAAAAAAATAGCATCCGTTACCTGGGAACAGGTAAAAGCTATTGCTGAAAGCAAAATGCCTGACCTCAACTGTTTTACGATCGAATCGGCCATGAAAATGGTTGCCGGTACCGCAAGAAGTATGGGAATCACGGTAAAGGGCGAGGCTACCAATGCAATGTAACATTAAAGTGCTTTTTAATTGTTACATCAAACTGAGTGTATCATTTCTATTAACCTGACGTGAAATGGCTAAACTGACTAAAAATCACAAACTGGCTTTAGCTAAATACGACAAGGACGCAGTTTACGCGCTTGCTGATGCTGCACGAATTGTCAAGGATATTACGACGTCAAAATTCGACGCATCTGTCGATGTTGATGTCCGCCTTGGCGTTGACCCCCGAAAAGCCAACCAGATGGTACGTGGCATTGTCACGCTACCCCATGGTACCGGTAAAGTAGTAAGGGTACTCGTGTTATGTTCCCCTGATAAAGAGGAAGAAGCAAAAGCAGCCGGAGCTGACTATGTAGGACTTGACGATTATATCCAGAAGATCAAGGAAGG
>JANXXZ010000573.1 GCA_025350385.1 Bacteroidales bacterium | reverse complement strand
TATTGAAGGTAAAATTGCCGAACTGAATCCTGCTGGTGCCGTTATTAACTGCCAGGGAATAGGTTACATGATCAATATTTCATTACATACCTATAGCCAGATACAGGGAAAGGAGAATTGCCGACTATATACCCAGCTTATCGTTCGGGAAGATGCCATGATTTTATATGGATTCGCAGATCCACAGGAACGCCTGGTTTTTCAGCAGCTGATCTCAGTGTCGGGAATAGGTCCGAATACCGCCCGGCTGATTCTTTCATCCCTTAGCCCGGAGGAAGTTGCTGATGCAATTGTGAACGAAAAGGTTAAAATCCTGCAGGCGATCAAAGGTATTGGCGGTAAGTCGGCATTGAGGCTTATTGTTGATCTAAAAGATAAAATGCTGAAAGATGCATCAACGTATGAAATTTTAGGTTCTTCGCACAATACAGTCAGGCAGGAGGCGTTATCTGCACTGGTGATGCTCGGGTTTAATAAAACACTGGCCGAAAAGGCCCTTGAACAGGTAATGAAATCCGAAGGGGTAGCACTACCTGTGGAGCAACTGGTGAAAAGCACCCTTAAAATCCTGTAAAGGACGAGGGGATTCTTTTTTCTGATTATTAAGGATCATTCTGCTGCTTTTAACGTACTTCAATACGCTGTCTAATTCGCCCTGCTAACCTGCTAAAATGTATCGTCTGATTTGAAGAAATTTGCAAAACATATACTCAGGCTTTCTACTTTAATCGTGATCCTTACATTGGGATGGGGGATTCCTTTTACCTTGGGACTCTCTTCCGGGCCGCAGAAAGAAGGACGCCTGCTAAACCCTCCCGATTCAATTACAGGTGGCGACACCAATTTAAGATTCCCATTGCGTGAAGGATTAAATCCTTATGAAAAACCCACTAACGGTGGCCTGTATCTTAAAGATCCTTCCAACATAAAAGACGATGTGATATTTGATCCCGCATCAAACGAATATACCCTTACCCGCAAAGTAGGTGAACTGAACTACCGTTACCCTGCCTCCCTGTCGTTTGACGAATACAAGAACTGGGATATGCGTAAGGCGCTTGATAAGTACTGGCAGGAACGTTCACAATCGACAAGCGGTGCCGACCGGCAGGGTGTAATACCCAAGATACGCATAGGGGGAGAGCTTTTCGACCGTGTTTTTGGCGGTAATACGATCGATATCCGCCCCCAGGGAAGTGCAGAACTTATTTTCGGGATTCTGTCCAACCGTCGCGATGACCCGGCCATTGATCAACGTCTGCGCCGGACTACCAATTTCGATTTCCAGGAAAAGATACAAATGAGTGTCCTTGCCAAGATCGGCGATAAAATTGAATTTAACACCAACTTCAATACAGAAGCTACTTTTGATTTTGAGAACAAGCTGAAACTCAAATATGAAGGAAAAGAAGATGAAATCATCAAGCTTATTGAAGCCGGGAATGTAACAATGCCATTGAACAGCACCCTGATAACAGGCAGCCAGAGTCTTTTCGGGCTTAAAACCCAGTTACAGTTCGGGAAAGCCACAGTTACAAACGTATTTTCGCAACAACAGAGCCAGGTTCAGAATATTGCGGTTCAGGGTGGAGCACAGACTTCGAAATTTTCAGTCCGCTCCCTCGATTATGATGAAAACCGGCATTTCTTTATCAGCCAGTATTTTCATGACCATTACGACCAGGCTTTGGCCAGCCTGCCGATTATAACCAGCAATATTAAAATTACAAAGGTTGAAGTCTGGGTAACAAACATCGGCGCTGCGGTAACCGATAACCGCAATATTGTGGCATTCCAGGATTTGGGTGAAATAAATCCCTATAATTCACAAGTTCATCCGATGGCTCAAACTGCCTATCCAAACAACAATTCGAATGACCTGCTCTCGCAACTCGACACGGCAAGTGTCCGGAATATAACTAAAGTCAGCAATTACCTCACAGTTACAAAAGGATTTGTTCCGGGTGTTGATTACGAGATAAATTTAAATGCCCGGAAACTGAACACGACAGAGTATACTTTCAATAGTTCACTTGGGTTTATTTCGCTTAATACCACCCTCAATCCTGACCAGACTCTCGCCATAGCTTACCAGTACCAGATCATTGGAAGCGCTGACACAACGGTTTATGAAGTCGGGGAATTCTCTGATTTCGGGGTGAGCACAACAAAAAGTCTTATGGTCAAATTGCTCAAGAGCACAGCTACCAACACCCATATTCCCTTATGGAACCTCATGATGAAGAATGTCTATAATATCCAGGCGTTCAATATAAATAGAGAAGATTTCATTCTGAATATACTATACTCGGGGAACAGCAATGCCGTTCCTACAGGATATTTTACTGACGGTCCTGAGGGGGTTAAAGGTATACCCCTTATCCAGCTGCTGGGTTTTGACCGGATGGATCAGCAAATGAATCCTCCGCACGACGGGATGTTTGATTTCATTGATAATGCCGCCCAAAGAGGAGGTACTATACAATCGTCAAACGGGCGGGTGTTTTTTACCGTGCTTGAACCCTTCGGGAGTTACCTGCGGAATAAACTAAATAATAAAGCACTCGCCGACCGGTATTGTTTTGATTCACTTTACACAATGACCAAAACCGGGGCTCAGCAGTATCCCGAAAAGAATAAGTTCTCGATCCAGGGCCAGTATAAGTCTCAATCCGGATCTGAGATTTCGCTCAATGCAATGAATGTACCTGCAGGATCGGTAAAGGTAACTGCCGGGGGAGTACCACTTACCGAGAATGTGGATTATACGGTTGACTATACCCTGGGGCGGGTAAAGATTATTAATGAAGGTATCCTGAACTCTGGCACTCCTATTAATATTTCACTGGAGAACAATTCAATGTTCAATGTTTACAGTCAGACATTGATCGGTTCCCATATTGATTATAAAGTCAGCAAAAACCTTTTGCTGGGCGGGACTATTATGAACCTTTATGAAAGGCCCATTACCCAAAAAACAAATTATGGGGATGAGCCTATTTCAAATACGATCTGGGGAGGAAGTTTTAATTATCAGAAGGAGTCCAGTTTCATCACAAAAATGGTGGATAAATTGCCTTTCATAAGCACGAAAGCAATCTCTAAAATCCGGTTCGACGGCGAATTTGCCCAGTTTATCCCCGGTCATTCGAAAGCGGTAGGTAAGGCCGGGACTTCATATATTGATGATTTTGAGGGTGCTAAATCAACAATATCGCTAAATGCTGTCGGTTCCTGGTTCCTGGCAAGTACACCCCAGGGACAAACAACGCATAATATGTTCCCCGAGGGCGCCCCGGGTACCGGTATTGTTTATGGTTACAACCGCTCAAAATTTGCCTGGTATAATATTGATGCTACCGTGTTCTACGACAGGGGCGGGACACGAAGGCCCAAGAATATTACTGCTAAAGAACTTTCGAAAAACTCTGTCAGGGTTGTTTACCAGACAGAACTTTTCCCCAATGCCCAGTCACCAAACAACCAGCCTGTTAATATCCCGATGTTCAATATTGCCTATTTTCCGGCTGAACGAGGTATGTATAATTTTGATGTTGCCGGGGTACCGGGCTATTCAAGTGGAATGAACAACGACGGCACATTGATTGACCCTGCTTCCCGCTGGGGAGGTATTATGAGCAGGGTACAAACTTCCGATTTTGAAGCGGCCAATGTGGAGTATATTACATTCTGGCTGATGGACCCATTCAGCGAAGATTCCCTGAATAAAGGAGGTGATCTGTATTTTAACCTGGGCGATATTTCGGAGGATGTTCTTCGCGATGGGCGCAAATCCTTCGAAAATGGACTTCCTGCCAGTGCGGTTGTAGTTGATGTTGATACTACCATGTGGGGCCGGGTTCCTACTAAACAGGCGATGACTGAATCATTCGCCAGCGACCCCGCTTCCAGGCCTTTCCAGGATGTTGGTTATGACGGCTTGTCTGATGCCGATGAAAGAGTTTTTACTTACAATGGGTTTAATTTTCTAAACGAAATTCTCAAGAAATATCCTGCAAGTTCCGAAGCTTATACCAAAGCTGAACCTGATCCGGCTGCGGATGACTATCATCATTTCACCGGCAGCGATTACGATGCCGATCCAAAATATACCAGCGTAGTTGAAAGATATAAGAATTTCAATAGTGTTGAGGGTAATTCACCAGCCGGGAATGAGGCAATTATTGCAACCCGTTTGCCTAATGTTGAGGATATCAACCGCGATAATACCCTTAGTGATCAGGAACGCTATTTCCAGTACGAGATTCACCTGAGGCCCGACCAGATGAATGTCGGGGAGAATTATATCACGGATATGTACCATGCAACCCAGGCCAATACCCCGGATCTGAAGCTTGAAGACGGCAAACCTATTAACGCGAAATGGTACCAGTTTAAAATACCGATCCAGCAACCCGATAAGGTTGTGGGTACCATACAGGATTTCAAATCGATACGGTTTATAAGAATGTTCCTGAAAAATTTCGAGCGACCGGTTGTCTGTCGGTTTGCCTCACTCGAACTGGAACGCGGCGAATGGCGCAAATATTACAATAGCCTGCTTTCGCCTGGTGAATACATACCAAACCCTAACCAGAACGGGACCACCTTCGATATTTCGACCGTAAACATTGAAGAAAACGGCAGCCGTGAGCATGTTCCTTATGTTATCCCCCCCGGGATACAACGTGAAAGAAATGTGGCTACCACAAACTACCAGCAGCTGAACGAACAGTCGATGGTACTCAAGATCTGTGAATTGATGGACGGAGATGCCCGCGCTGCCTATAAGACAACCGATTTCGACTTTCGCGATTATAAGAGGCTCAAAATGTTCATCCATGCTGAAAAAAGCATAGCGAATCAAAATCTAAGAGATGGCGATCTCAGTGTATTCATCAGGGTAGGATCGGATTTTACTTCCAATTATTACGAATACGAAGTACCACTCACGTTTACCCAATGGGGCGCTACTGCCAGCGATGCCAGCCTGATCTGGCCGACAGCCAACGAGATGGATATTGAATTAGCCAGGCTTATCAGTGCGAAACAAACCCGTAATGACGCCATGGCCGTTTCCGGATCACAAATCAGTGTGACCACACCCTTCTCAATACGGGATGGAAATAACAAAATCACAGTGGTTGGAATGCCAAGTCTCAGTGAAGTCAGGACATTCATGATAGGCATCCGGAATCCGAAACGCAATCCCGCCCTGGCTAACGGGGATGATGGGCAGGCAAAATGTGCCGAAATATGGGTAAATGAACTTCGCCTGACCGATTTCAACGAAAAGTCAGGTTGGGCTGCAACTGCAAGGTTTGCAGCCAACCTTGCAGATCTTGGCAACGTGGTTCTTTCGGGAGCTTATAGTACTCCTGGTTTCGGGAGTATTGAAAAGAAGGTAAATGAACGGCAAAAAGCATCCATCCGCCAGCTCGACTTTGCCACTAACCTGGAATTAGGGAAATTCTTCCCCGAAAAATCGGGTATTCGCATTCCCATGCATTATGATTATTCGCAGACCGTAAGTAATCCTCAGTACAACCCACTCGACCCGGATGTGGATTACCGTCAGCAGGTCAATGCAATGACCAAACATGAGAGGGATTCCTTGCGCAGTAAAACCCTGGATGTTACGGAGCGCCAGAATCTTAACTTTATGAATGTTCGCAAAGATCGCCTGGGTGTAAAAGGCAAACCCAAATTATGGGATATTGAAAATTTTGATGTTTCTTACGCCTATTCTGAAATCAGCCACCATAATATTGATATTGAATCGGATAAAAAGAAAGTGTACAGGGGTGGTATTGGCTATAACTTCACGGTGAATCCCAAGAATGTTAAGCCATTTCAAAAGATCATCAAAGGAAAATCATTCCAGTTACTGAGCGATTTCAACTTCTACTACCTGCCAAAGCTGCTATCGATTCGCACTGATATGCAACGGGAATATGAACGACGCCTTATCCGCAACAAGAGTGAAGCATTGGTTATCCTTGACCCGACATACACAAAGAAATGGGACTGGAACCGTATCTATGATCTGAAATACGACATAACCCAATCGCTTAAGCTGGATTATTCGGCAAATGTGAATGCTTATGTTCACGAACCAACCGGCGCCTACGACAAAAATGATGCTAATTACCGGGCATACAAGGATTCTGTAATCAGTTCAATACTGGGTCTTGGTTCCATGAGCCGGTTTAACCAGATAGCCAACCTGAATTATATGGTTCCGTTCAGCAAGATCCCAATGCTTAACTGGGTTACTGCTTCGGTTAAATATGGTGTAATGTACCGGTGGGAAGCCTCGCCCAGATCATTGCAGGCGAAATTCGGGAACTCGATTGAGAACTCGAATAACTACCAGGTAAACGGAGGGGTGCGGTTTTCATCCCTGTATAATAAATTCGGGTTCCTGAAAAAAGCTTCCGCTGCTTTGCAGGCCCAGGGCCAAACAACTAAACCGGGTCCCGGTATGCCCGGAAGAGGCAAAGAGGCGGAAGCCGGCGGTAAAAATGCAAAGCAAAAGACCGAGCCTGCCCCCAAAGATAAACCTCAGGATGCTGAGTCCGATACAACGGATACAAAACCGAAGATCGATTATCTTAAGTTGATCGGGACACAGGCTTTAGGCATTCTGATGTCATTCAAGGATGCAAATATTACATACAACGAAACCAATGGAATTCTCCTGCCAGGATTTATGCCGGAGGCAGGCCCGCTTGGCAATAACTGGAATTCGGATGCGCCCGGACTGGGATTCATATTCGGCAGCCAGAAGGACATCAGCAGGATTGCATCAGCCAACCACTGGCTCAGTTCGGATACCTTATTGAATAATCCTTACATCCTCAGGAATACCAGCACACTCACTTTCCGATCTACTCTTGAACCTGTCCGGAACCTGAAAATTGAAGTAAATGCCGACCGAAGTTCTTCCCGGACTAACCAGTCCTATTATAAAGCGAACAGCCAGGGTATATTTAGTGCCACCTTGCAACAGGAACAAGGTACTTACAGCATGTCCTACATTATCTGGCCTACAGCTTTTAAGCGCGACAATAAAGAAGATGTCAGCCCAACTTTCGAAAAAATGCTTGATTACCGGATCACTATCGCCAGGCGTCTTGCTGCCGAGAATCCTAACTCAGTCGGCGATACCCTTGGATTCCCCAGGGGGTACGGCCAAACTCAATCCCAGGTTCTGATGGGCGCATTCCTGGCAGCTTATACCGGCCGCGACCCTGCTAAGATGAACCTTTCTCCTTTCCCAAGAATTCCGTTACCCAACTGGCGTATTACGTATAATGCCAACCAGGGGATCAAAGCCCTGCGCGAAATCTTCCAGTCATTCAATATATCACATGCCTATCGTTCATCCTTTTCCATAGGTAGTTTCGTAAGCGATTCTAAATATACTGAAACTCCTGATGGATTTGCTTCAGCCCTGAATACTGCCCGGAATCTGATTCCCCAACTTGCAATGAGCGGCATCACAATTACTGAGCAATTCGGACCCTTAATCGGTATTGATGCAACCATGAAAAACAGTTTTATGGCCCGGATTGAATACAAGAAAACCCGGAACCTTTCACTTAGTTTTGTTGGCAATCAGCTTACCGAGATGCGCAGCAATGAATTTGTTACAGGGGTAGGCTATCGAGTAAAAAATGTAAGGTTAACTGTCAAATCCCTTGGAACCGGGAAGAAAACACCTCTGAAGAGCGATTTAAATCTGAAGGCCGATGTGTCGATCCGTGACAATAAAACAATCCTCAGGCGGATCGAGCAAAAGGATAACACTGTATCAACCGGTACCAGGCAGATCTCAATCAGTACTTCTGCTGATTATATGGTGAACCAGAAGCTGAATGTGCGCCTTTTCTATGAACAAACAATCAGCAAGCCGTGGTTGTTGGCGCAGATACCCACTGCCACGATCAATGCCGGGATCTCGCTCAGGTTTACGCTGGCTCAATAAATATTCTCAGCTGTTTAACCCGGTTATCAACCCCTTTAGTTGAAGCTTTATACACAATGAACCAGGGATATTTCCCGGTGTTATTCAGAATTATTCTAAGTTGAAGGATATTCGTGACGGCGTTACTCATTTCTTTACTTTTGACTCATTAAATAAAACCCCTGATCATGAATATTCCTGAGAATCTTTATTACACAAAAGAACATGAGTGGCTGAAAGTTAGCGGCAGCGAAGGCATTGCAGGCGTAACCGATTTTGCCCAGCACCAGCTTGGAGACATTGTGTTCATTGAAGTAAATACGGTAGGCGAAACACTCGAAACCGGAGAAGCCTTTGGTACTATTGAAGCTGTGAAGACAGTTTCTGACTTGTTTACCCCTGTTACCTGTGAAATTGTTGAGTTCAACGATAAGCTCACCGACCACCCCGAACTTATAAATACGGATCCATACAATGAAGGCTGGATAGTGAAAGTAAAGATTACAGATGCCGCAATGCTCGCTGCATTGCTTACTGCCGAGCAATATAGCAAGCTGGTAGAAGCTTAAATAAGCACTTTTGACCTGAAATATCCCGGTCGGTAAAAGAGATACCCTTTCCAGGGAAACAGTCTTCATTATATTTGCCATGTCATAAGCGGATACAAGATATTACTTATAGTTTGCTGGCCTGTAATCCTGACTCTATAGGCAAAAGAAAAATATCAAAATAGCCTTTCCTGGTTTTCAGGAAGGGCTTTTTTGTAAATCATCGATGATAAAATGAGATTGGAATGAATCTAAAATGCATGTTAAATCAATAAAAGAAAAACCTGGTTTTTACAAGGTTAATTCTGTTAAACCTGAACTCGTATTATATGAAGGATTCCTTCTCCTCTGCGTCAAATGGATGGATCAGGGATTTAAACTCCCTGTATTTCAGAACATAATGCAACTCTTCATAGGTTACGGAATCGCCAAGTGCGGCCTTGAGTTCTCCTAAATAGGCGGTGTCTTCCTGTTCAAGTTGTGCTAGTATGAGGGCCATTTTTTCGGGTGCGACAAACCGGTTAATATCCAGTTCTCCGGTTCCCACATACCAGGCTAAATGGTGATGGATTGTCCCAACAGTTAGTCCACGTAAAGCGGCAATTTGTTCCACGGTTTTTCCTGTGAGATAGACTTCATAACTCAATTCCCGGGTGTGTAGTTTCCGGGTTTTTGGTTGTTTCTGCTCAGCATCAGCTTGAGGTTGTTTTTCAATGGAATGCTCTTTAAGGTACCATCGGATAAGTGAGAGGATTTCATCGCCGAATTGCTGCACTTTTTTGTTTCCCAACCCGCTTATTGACAGGAGCTCCGACTTGGATACCGGAAGGTGCCCGGCAAGATTGACGATGGTTTGTTGCGGCAGGATAAGATATTGGGCAACATTCCGTTCCAAAGCCATTGCGTCGCGCCATTCCCTGATACTGTTATATAACTCAGGATGTTCCCCTGTAGTCATATTCTTTTCTTCCACACTTGCCGCCCGTTTAATAGGTGCCGGCTTTTCAATGAAGGCCAACGCCCGTGCCCGCTGATAATTTTTCAGGTAAAAGCCGGCTTTGCAGGTATCCAGGCAAGCCATTTTAACAGCAATATCTTGCCGCAGGTTTCCAAGCACCTCATTGATCGATTTACGGACCGCCTTATTATCGGTTTCAACCCGGATCTTTTGCAATACAGAGTTTAGGATAGATTCTGTTTTATCAGCAAAATAGATACTTGCTTTGATCAAACGTTCCTGCAAGGCCTGGTTTTTCTCAATATCGCTTTCAAGTGTGAACAGATGCTGCAACTGAGGGTTAAACTTATCCGCAACATCTGTTAATTCATTCCTTACAGCGTTCTGCATCTCCATGATTGTCTGGTGAAAACCGGGAAGCAGGCTTTTAGGGTTCTCATGGATGAGCTTAAGGCAATAGCTCAACCGACGCTGAAAAACGCTGAAATCAAAAAGCTCCGCCAGCAACGCTTTCTGGTAGGCTATTTTCGATTCGGTGAGTTGTTGCTCCCCGGGTGGATTCTTTTCCGCTTCATGGGTGAATTGACTAACAGTGATATCACTCTTTATGGCTCCTGATGAAATAGGGGTACTCAGCACCAATCCTTCAAGGGTTTTGCAGCGGCTGAGCGCCACATAAACCTGTCCATGGGCAAACGCTGCATTGGCATCGATAATGGCTTTTTCGAAAGTGAGCCCCTGGCTTTTATGAATAGTTATGGCCCAGGCCAGCTTTAAGGGATACTGCTCAAATGTGCCGGCAACGGTCTCCCTGATTTCCTTTGTCTCTTCATCCAGCGTATATTTGGTGTT
The DNA here is from genome assembly GCA_025350385.1 of Bacteroidales bacterium. Classification (GTDB taxonomy): domain Bacteria; phylum Bacteroidota; class Bacteroidia; order Bacteroidales; family UBA4417; genus UBA4417. The sequence goes on along the minus strand of JANXXZ010000573.1, from coordinate 10,338 downwards.
ATCCCAGGTTACCTTGCTCACTGGAATTACAAGATCATCACCGGGACATTTTACATAAATCACATCCTCGTCGATTGTCAGGATCGCACCAATTTTACCGTTGTAATATTGCTTTTCGTCGGCGCTGTCATTTTTGATAAACATCACCTGGGCATTCTTTTTCAGAAGGAGTTCGAACTGGGTTGGGTAGGAGTAATCAGGGAAATCGCCTTCAACAGTAGCAGTGAATCGCCTGGGTTTGCCGGGTAGTTCATTCAGGCGGATGTCGTTCAGCTCCTGTGCCTGGTAATTATGGGTGGTAAGGGTAATATAGCCTTTGTTTTCCTGTTTTGAGAAACCGGGGATGTATCGCTTGTTCAAAGCAGCTATGGTTTCCTGGTCAATGGTGTTGTTGCGGACTTTATTCAGCAGGTCGATAAAGTAACTGTCGCTCTGGCGGTAAATGTGCTTTAATTCGACCGTAACATACTGGGTTTGTTGGAGTGCATGGCTGCTGAAGAAAAATACGGTCGGGTAATATTCTTTTAAAAGACACCATTCATCTTCCTTTGCGACCGGCGCCAATTGCTGAAGATCACCTATCATCAGTAGTTGAACGCCACCAAAGGGTTTTGTCTTATCGCGGTACCTTCGCAATACTTCATCCACTGCATCCAGGAGATCGGCCCGCACCATGCTTATCTCGTCAATTACCAGCAGGTCGAGGCTCCTGATAATGTTGATCTTGGTACGATTAAATTTATGGAAATTTCCTCTTTCGGACGGGTTATAAGAAGCGCTCGATTCGTAGTCTTTCTGTTGATTTTCAGGAATATGCGGACCGAATGGCAGTTGGAAAAATGAATGAATAGTAACTCCCCCGGCATTGATGGCAGCAACGCCTGTCGGCGCCACCACAATCATCCGTTTGGGTGACTTTGTCTTTAGATTGTGCAGGAAAGTAGTTTTACCGGTTCCTGCTTTACCGGTAAGGAAAACCGTCCGGTTGGTGAACTCTACAAAATCGAAAGCCAGTTGTAATTGGGGGTTTGAAATGAATTCCATAATCATTCGATAATAAAATATAAAAGTAGTTAAAAGTAGAATTAGGCAGAGAGAAGATATTTATTAGATTAACTTTAATGGTTTTAACAATTTAAAAATGTATATATGGGATGACAGGTTTTTTATATCTTCACTTTTTTTATTTACAATTGGTGCCGAAAATGTATTATATTAGTTAACCAGTTATTGATTATAAACTAATCAAAATGAGTTTTAAAGAAACATTAAGAATAGTGCCTAATCCAAATTGCCTTAAGGGTTGCAATAAAGGGGATCGAATTGAGATCGCAGAAAATGATATCTGCCTCGAGAGGCTGTTTCTATAGATGATCAACTACCTATCCGTTGCGTTGGCGAATGGGCAATTCAAAAAATCTATTTTCTGGTACAATATTTTGGAATATTCTCCAACTCAATGAAATATAAATGGGGAGGAAAACTGAACTATATTGAAATTTGCAGCGGATCAGGACGATGTATTAATAGACAAATGGGTGAAGAGTTTAATGGAACTGCACTTTCAATAATTGAACATCAAGCTTATGTTAACCTCAAGAAAGCATTATTTATTGATGCTGATGAGATTGTTATTAAAGCCTTGAATAACAGGATTAAGGCAAGAGGAATTCTTAATGCCAAAGCAATATTAGGCAATTATTTTAATGATTCTGATATTTGTATGAAAATTGGGAAAGAGATTACAAATGATGGCTTAAATCTGGTATTCATTGATCCAACAGATTGCAGTATACCTTTTCAATTAGTTAGGTCTATTAAGAAACAATTAACAAATACTGATTTTATTATAAATCTTGCCTCTATGACTGATTTTAATAGAAATGTTTGTAATGCTATTTTGAATCCTGGCTTTTCTAAAAGTGTTAAAAAATACAATCAATTTCTCGACAATTCTGATTATCTAACAAATCCTGAAAACATAGAACTTGCAGAGCTGCATAAGTATGAAGAATTACGTAACAAGTTTCGAATCACATATACAGATAACCTTCGCAAAATAGGCTACAAATATTTTGAATTTATCTCTGTGAATAAGTTCTATGACATTCTTTTCGCAACAGAGCATGAAAAGGGGCTTGAATTTTGGAGAAAAGCAACAGCAATAAGATTTGACGGACAACGAAAACTTTTCTAAAATGGCTGAATCAAGAATTGAATGGACTGAAATGACCTGGAATCCATCTACAGGTTGTACAAAAATTTCTTCCGGTTGTAACCATTGCTATGCGGAAAAGATGTCGTTTCGTTTAAAATCAATGGGGATAAGCAAATACAGGAATGGATTTGATCTGCAATGGCATGAAAAGGAGTTACTTCTTCCATTTACATGGATGAAACCAAAGTTGATTTTTGTGAATTCAATGAGTGATCTTTTCCATGAGGATATGCCTTTTGAGTTTATTCAGAAAGTTTTCATGGTAATGAATGAATGCCCGCAACATACATTCCAGGTATTGACTAAAAGAGCAGAAATACTTACCAAATATTCTCCTCTGCTGGATTGGACTCCTAATATTTGGATGGGAGTTACAGTTGAAAGTAAAAATGTCATTGAACGGATTGAATTCTTAAAAAGAACGGGAGCCAGTATCAAATTCCTTTCCCTAGAGCCTCTATTATCTTCTCTTCCAAATCTCAATTTGAACGAGATAGACTGGGTAATTGTTGGGGGAGAGAGTGGTACTTATGCCAGGAATATGAAAGAAGAATGGGTACTTGAAATCAAAAATAATTGTGAAAAATATAAAGTGCCATTTTTCTTTAAACAATGGGGCGGGAAAAATAAAAAAGCAAATGGTAGCGAGCTCCAAGGATTGTTTTATAAACAAATGCCAAATAAAAAGTTATTGATACCTGAAAATTCTAATCATATGGTTACTATTGATGCGCTGTGTGTTTAAACATAACTATTGCCAAAGACAGCAAGAAGAGTATTTACAATAAAATTATCTACCAAAGAGATTTCAGGTGATGGAAGATTGTTCGATAAAATGTTTGAAGACTATTTTACCCTTTGCTTTCCCCACAACAGCCTGGATTTCCTCCAGTTTAGCTTTCTGAATATTTTTTACACTCCTGAATTTTCGTAACAACAATTGCGCTGTTGAATCCCCGACTCCCGGAATTTCGGTGAGTTCTGTTTTGATGGTTCCTTTCTCCCGTTGTTTCCGGTGATGGGTGATGCCGAAACGGTGCGCTTCATCACGGATCTGCTGGATGATGCGGAGTGTTTCCGATTTCTTATCAATGTACAAAGGCAACGGGTCTCCGGGATAATAGATTTCTTCCAGTTTCTTGGCAATGCCGATCACATCTACCTTTCCCCGGAGCCCCAGCAGTTCAAGACTGGCCATAGCTGAAGTAAGTTGTCCCTTCCCGCCGTCAATTACAATGAGTTGGGGAAGCGGTTTCTCTTCTTCCATCACCTTTTTATACCGGCGGTAAATGATCTCCTCCATGGAGGCAAAGTCGTTGGGGCCTTCCACTGTCTTAATGTTAAAGTGGCGGTATTCCTGTTTATCGGCTTTGCCATTGGTAAATACTACCATAGCCGCCACAGGATAAGCGCCCTGGATGTTGGAATTGTCGAAACAATCAATCCGCAGGGGCTGGGTCTTGAGCCGCAGGTCCTTTTGCATCTGTTCCATAATACGTTTGCTGTGCCGTTCAGGATCAACCCGTTCCATCTGCTTATGTTTGTCAAGCATGTAGAATTTGGCGTTGCGTTCGCTCAGTTCCAGCAAGGCTTTTTTGTCACCTCTTACCGGAATTGTGTAGGTAATACCCGGCATATCTATTTCAGGAGCAAAAGGCAGGATAATTTCTTTCGCATCCGACTCGAATCGCTCCCGCAGCTCTGCAATGGCCAGGGTAAGCAGTTCTTCGGGAGTTTCGTCAAGTTTCTTTTTCAGTTCCACGGTATGTGCCTGCACAATGCATCCGCTTACTACCTTCATAAAATTAACAAAGCCGCTGGTAGCATCTTCACAATAAGTAAAGATATCCACATTGTGAATGGATGGATTCACTACGGATGATTTGCTTTGGTAGCGGTCGAGCAACTCGATTTTTTCCTTTACTACCTGGGCTTTTTCAAATTCGTACTTTGATGAGTAATCCTTCATCAGTCCGGTGAGTTCTTGCTTCACTGCCGAAATATTTCCCTTTATAATGCTCCGGATCTCCTGCAGTTTAGCCTGGTAGTCGGCTTCTGATTCCAGTCCTTCGCAGGGACCGAGGCAGTTACCCAGGTGATGCTCCAGGCAAACCTTGTATTTCTGTTTACGGATACTCGACTCGCTAAGGTTCAGGTTACAGTTGCGTAACGGGTAAAGCTGCCTGACAAGGTTCAGCACTGTGGTCATCATCCTTCCTGAGGCATAAGGTCCAAAGTAATCGGAACCATCGTTAATCCTGTTCCGGGTGGAGAAAATCCTCGGGAAATGCTCGTTTTTGATGCATATCCACGGGTAGGTCTTGTCGTCCTTCAGCATCACGTTATAGCGTGGCTGGTATTTCTTGATCAGGTTGTTTTCAAGCAGCAGCGCATCCAGTTCCGTATCAACTACAATGAAGCGGATATCGTTAATTTTCTGCACCAGCACTCTCACTTTACCGGTAAGTGATCCATCCCGGGTAAAATACGATGCAACCCGCTTTTTCAGGTTCTTGGCTTTCCCGATATAAAGCAGTTTATCCTCCTTGTCATAATACTGGTACACCCCGGGCCGGTCGGGCAGGTCGCGGATGATGTTTGCTATATGGACAAGGTCGGAAGCCATTTTTTGATTTTGGATTTCGGATTTTTGATTTCGGATCGCGGATCGCGGATTTCGGATTTATTGCTTTTTCAGGTAATTGAATTAATATTCATGATTGAGAATTTTTCGATTTATAGAATATTCTTCGACAGTATTAAGCTAGAACAAATGAATAGTGTAGTTTGTCAAATCCGCAATCCGCAATCCGACATCCACAATCCCAAATTATCTCAAATGATCAAACCCCTGTGCCTTAATATCCACCAGCACCCCGTCAGTACTTACCAGGCAGCAGCCGGCATTCAGGTCGGTGATGTGACCGATCACTGAAATGTCTTCAAGTTCCTTTATTTTCTCAAAGTCGTTCATGCTGATGGTGAAAAGAAGTTCATAGTCTTCACCTCCGTTCATGGCTGCGGTAACCGGCTGGATATTAAATTCAGCGGCGGTATTCCCGGTTATAATATCGATCGGTATTTTTTCTTCATAGATGCGGCAGCCCAGGTTGGAATCATTGCAAATATGCAGGATTTCAGAAGCCAGCCCGTCGCTGATATCGATCATGGAAGTGGGAAGAATCCCTGCTTTTTTCAGTTTTTCGTTAATATCCAGCCTCGGTTCCGGTTTCAGCTGCCGCTCAAGGATATAATCGTAGCCCTGGAGGTCAGGCTGCATATCCGGATCGGCAAGGAAAACCTGTTTTTCGCGTTCAAGAAGGAGCAGGCCGATATAAGCCGAACCCAGGTCGCCGGAAACACAGATCAGGTCGTTTTCATTGGCTGTATTCCGGTATACCACCTCCCCTTTTTCAGCTTCACCGGTTACCGTGAGAGCCAGGAATAAGCCGCTGGCGCTGGAAGTTGTATCACCACCGGCCAAGTCGACTTTATAACGGGTGCAGGCCATTTTAATCCCGTCATACAATTCGTCCAGCGCTTCCACCGTGAAACGGCTGGATACTGAAAGTCCAACGAATAATTGCTTTGGAATCCCGTTCATCGCGGCAATATCCGAGAAATTTACCACGGCAGCCTTATAACCCAAGTGTTTCAGGGGGGTATAGGAAAGGTCGAAATGAACGCCTTCAACCAGCAAATCAGTCGAAACCAGGGTGAGCTTATCTTTATTATCAATAACGGCAGCATCATCCCCAATGCCTTTTATAGTGGATTCATTCCTGATTTCTATATCGGCAGTAAGATGGCTTATAAGCCCGAATTCGCCTAATTCTTCTAGTTCAGTCCGTTTCGGGGAAGGATTTTCGATCATAAATTAAATTTTGGCAAAATTACATTAACCCTACGTACTTTTTATAACGAATAACGAATGTTGAAGTTTCAGTTTTTCTTAAATCGATATTCATAAATCATCATTTGATATTTAATTAATTAGGTCTTTAACAAAACACAAGTATGTCAAATATAGTTGTACCAGCGATTAATCTTTCCCCTATTGTTACTATCTAAGGAAATAGTTTTTAATTACCAATAATGTAATCCTTGATGAATAAGTTACGTTCACTTCTCATTTTCCTCTTAATTCTGGTGTCAGTTATCGGGTATTCCCAGGAATTCCGTATTGCCGGAACCCTTATTAATGCCGATGATCAAACACCTCTTCCCGGTGCCACCGTTAAGCTGGCAAGCATCAGGGATTCCCTGAAATTCAGTTATACATCCAGCGATGTGCAGGGGAAGTTTACATTCTCTAAGCTGAACAGGGGTCAGTATATACTGGAAATCAGTTATATCGGGTTTGAAAAATTCAGGCAAACTGTTTTCGCAGGGGGCAAAACGGAGAATATTGGGAAACTTGCCATTAAATCATCCGCAACCAGCCTCAACACTGTCGACATTAATGCCACAGCTGTGCGGGCCGAGCAAAAAGGAGATACAGTGCAATATAATGCCGCAGCTTTTAAGGTAACCCAGGATGCTACAACCGAAGACCTCATTAAAAAAATGCCTGGCATTACAGTTTCTAACGGAACGGTTACAGCTCATGGCGAAACAGTCCAGAAAGTTCTGGTCGACGGAAAACAGTTCTTCGGTGACGACCCTTCAGTAACGCTAAAAAATCTACCGGCAGAAGTCGTTGATAAGATCCAGGTGTTTGACAAACTATCTGACCAGGCTGCCTGGACTGGTTTTGATGACGGAAGCGGGCAGAAGACCATTAATATTGTGACCAGGAACGCTAAGAATTCAGGCCAATTTGGAAAGTTCTCAGCAGGCTATGGATCGGATGATCGATACATGCTCGGGGCAAATGTTAATTTCTTTAAAGGACAAAGGCGCATCACTTTGCTTGGAATGAGCAATAATGTAAACCAGCAGAATTTTTCAGCCGACGATGTAATAGGAAGCGGAAGTGGCGGTGGCCCGCAGGGAATGCCCGGTGGAAGGGGAGGCGGACCTGGTTTCCAGGTAGGTCCTCAAAGCGGGATTTTCAGTACAAATGCAATCGGGTTTAATTATACAGATGTCTGGGGCCCGAAGTTGACCTTAAGTGCGAGCTATTTCTGGAACCAGGGGACTAATAACACCAATAAATTTACAAACCGGCAGTATATCTTAAAAGGGAATGCAAGCCAGTATTATGATGAGTTGAGCAATTCGACCACCAACAACAGCAATCACAGGCTTAACATGCGAATTGAATATGCTATTGATTCGAGTAATTCCATCATTTTATCACCCAGGTTGAGCCTGCAGGATAACAGGACAAACAGTATCCTGAATGACACTACCTCCACTGCGGCGGAATTTATTCCGTCCAACCTGTTGAATCTTTCCAATAATAACAATAATGGCACAGCGACAGGGTATAACTTAAATAATGATCTTCTCTACAGGCATAAATTTGCTAAGAAAGGCAGGACATTTTCTGTCAATTTTGGAACGGGTGTTACAAACCGGAATAAGGACAATTATATGAATACTGAAAGCATGTACTTTAAATCTGCATTCCAGGTAAATGATATCACTATTAAGATTAATCAGTTTGGGAAAACATTATCTGATGGGCTTACCCTATCATCAAACCTTGTTTATACTGAGCCTGTGGGAAAAAACAGCCAGCTGCAATTGAACTATAATGTTTCCTGGTCAAAAAACAATAATGATAAAAAGACTTATGACTATGTAAGTGATCAGAATTCCTATTCTCAGATGAATGACACACTCTCTAATATCTACAATAACCATTATATAACACACCGCATCGGAACGGGTTACCTGTACCAGACTGAAAAAGCGAATATTAATGCCGGGATCACCTATCAATATGCAAGCCTTGCCGGGAAAACCACTTTCCCCTTTCTTGATTCCACTAAAAAAGCGTTTAACAATGTGCTTCCTAATCTTATGTTTAATTATAAATTCACGAAACTCACCAATTTGCGTGTGACCTACCGGGCCAGTACTAATGCACCTTCAACAGGGCAATTGCAAAGTGTAGTCGAAAATTCAAATCCATTATTACTGTCGACCGGTAATCCTTCCCTGAAGCAGGAAATCCGGCATTTTGCCATGTCGCGTTTCTCGCATTCAAACAAGGATAAGACAGCCAACTTTTTCGGCATGTTATTTTTCCAGAAGATTCAGAATTATATCGGGAACGAAACTTTTATTGCACATTCTGACACGATAATTAACAATCAGCTGGTTAAAAGAGGTGCGCAACTCACTATCCCTGAAAACCTGAACGGGGCATGGAACACACGGGCACTGGTGACTATTGGTTTTCCTGTAAAACCAATCAAATGTAACATCAACTTTAACACAGGGGTAAGTTTTAACCGTTTGCCCAGCAGGATCAACGGGAACCTCAATGAATCAAATACCTATGGTTTCAACCTGGGCTCTGTGCTGAGCAGCAATATCAGCCAGAAACTTGATTTTACCTTTACCTATAACCTCAATTATAACCTCGTGGATAATACTTTACAGCCGCAAATGAACAACAACTACTTTTTCCAGATCGGTTCTGCCCAGTTTAACTGGGAATTCTGGAAGGGATTTTTCGTTCAGAACAGTGTAACCTACCAGAATTACAACGGGATTTCATCGAAAATCTCCACACAATACACCTTGTGGAACCTGAATTTCGGCAAGAAGCTTTTTAAGAATAAAGCCGGTGAAATCAAGTTGTCGTGCTACGATATCCTGAACCAGAATACAAGCCTGAACCGTACAGTTACTGATACTTATATTGAAGATTCCAATACTGAAGTGCTGAAACAATACTTCATGCTTTCTTTTACCTATAACCTGCGGAACTTTAACGGTAAGATGCCCCAGGGCCGCGACCATGGCTCCGACCATGGTGGTTTTGATAGTGGTCGTCCTGATTTTCATATGCATTGATCAGGAATCTTTTAAAAGAAGTTGACAGCTTTTATTACATAGGAGGCACTTAAACACTAAGAAAAAACGGATTGTTACCAGGCTCCTGAAAAACCTCAAAGCTTAGTGCACCTTAGTGTCCTCAGTCCTTAGTGGTTACTTTTTATCTGGGATTTAATAAACAAGAACCCACACTCAATATCTATGAAAACTACTTTCCGCGACCTCGGACTGATCCCCTACCAGCAAGCCTGGGATTACCAGGAAACCCTTTTCAACCAAATCATTGAGCAGAAACTGGCCAACGAAAAACTACCGGTAACTGAAAAGCTAGTCACCGATAACTATCTCCTTTTCTGCGAACACACTCATGTGTTCACCCTTGGCAAGAGCGGTTCGGAAGAAAACCTGCTGGCAAACTCCATCCAGCTGCAGGCTAAACAGGCGGAATTCATCCATACCAACCGGGGCGGCGATATCACCTATCACGGCCCGGGACAAATCGTCGGCTACCCCGTTCTAAACCTGGATTATTTTGTAAAAGGAGTTCGCGAATACATCGAAAAACTTGAAGAATCCGTCATCCTGGCACTTAAGGAATATGATATCAAAGCTGAACGGCTCAACGGGGCTACCGGGGTATGGCTTGATACAACTATACCGGGAAAGACGCGGAAGATTTGCGCTATCGGTGTCCGCACCAGCCGATGGGTCTCCATGCATGGATTTGCCTTCAATGTAAACACCAACCTGGGCTATTTCAACCTCATAAATCCGTGTGGTTTCACCGATAAATCAGTTACTTCTATGGAAAAGGAACTTGGAGGGAAACAGGATATGGAAGAAGTGAAGAAGTTGCTGAAGGCAACGATTGCGTCCGTATTTGGAATGGATTTATAGACTGTTTAAATTTTCAAAATCTGCAGATTTAGTTGAGAATATTGTTAATATAAAAAATCGAAAGATCATTATACAGAGTCAGAAGACTAATAGACTACTGATTTTCGCCTTGTCTCCCCTCGCCCTGTCCCCCCTCATCTTAAGTAAAAAGCTCCTGTCATGGATTAAGCTATAATTTTAAACAGACTCTGAACACCGCCCGAAACAATATCGAAAGGTTAACTGGGCTTCTCTTTGATTTTAATTCAGGCTGTTTATCTTTGCCGGTC
>JANXXZ010000547.1 GCA_025350385.1 Bacteroidales bacterium | reverse complement strand
AACAGCAGCTGTAGGACGAAAGTATGAAACTGAGTTACGTCTTACTCGGAAAAACATTACGCCTCCTGCATTCCCTGATTTCAATTTTAATATCCAGACGAAGAATATGCCGGTGCTGGCGAATGTAATCCAGCAAGGAGTCACGGATGGTGCCGGGAAAGCATCACAGGTTTTGCAACCTGCAGTATATAAAGAAATTGGACTGCTGGATGGAACCATTTTTACAACTGTTTTCGACGAGACCGGCCGTCCCGTTAACCGGATCAATAAAGTGGATATCCCTACCCAGCAGGTTTACTTTGGCATCCGCAATTTTGATACCTGGCTTTCGACCCGGAAACCCCTGAATTTCCAGTTTATCGCAGTCGAAAGAAACGGTAAGGCTGTTACTGCCGCAAATGCCAGGGTAATTATTTCGCAATATCGATACGAAACGGTGATTGAACGCGGTTATAACCGGTATAATTACGTTTCTCAGAAAAAGGAGACAGTCGTTTTTTCTAAAGACATGATTATCAGTGGGAAAGGTACAGTTCTTCCTTTCATTCCAGGCCGTTCCGGTGAATATGAAGTGAAGATCATGCTGCCGGGAAGCGAAAATTATGTTTCGACAACATTTTATGCCTATGGATGGGGTGATACTGATTATTCGTCATTTGAAGTAAGCCGGGAAGGCGAAATTACTATCACCTCCGATAAGCAGGTTTACAAACCCGGCGAAAAAGCACGATTGCTTTTCAAATCACCTTTCGACGGTCAACTGCTTGTTGCTCTTGAGCAAAACAATGTGCTTGAATACAAATACCTTATGTTGAAGAATAAGTCAGCAAGTTTCGACCTGGCAATTTCTACTGCCCAACTTCCCAATTTTTATATTGATGCCACTGCCTTCCGGAAAACTTCGGATGAGTTTATTCCTCTCACCGTGGCTCATGGGGTTATTTCGCTTAAGGTTGAAGACCCGCACCTGAAAATGAGTGTCAGCATCAAGGCAGCGGAGAAATCACGTTCAGGAGTGAAGCAACTGATAACAGTAAACACATTGCCTAACTCGGAAGTCACTATTGCCGTGGTGGATGAGGGCATACTGCAGGTTAATGATTACAAATCGCCTGACCCGTTTAACTGGTTTTACCAGAAGCGGGCTCTTGAAATAAATTCGTATGATGTGTATGGTCAACTTTACCCGGAAATGCACTCGGGTTCAAGCACCGCCGGAGGTGAAGCTTTTGACCTTTCCCGGCGAATCAATCCCCTCACAGGTTCACGGGTTAAACTGATTTCAAAGTGGAGCGGCCTGCTGAAATCCAACAGTTCCGGAATCTGTACCTATATGGTAGATATTCCCCAGTTTTCGGGAATGCTGAGGGTTATGGCCGTCGCATATAAGGATAACCAGTTTGGTTCCTCGGAGCATTTCATGAAAGTGGCTGATCCTGTTGTAATCAGTATGGCATTACCCCGTTTCATGAGCCCCGGCGATAAGGCTACAGTTACTGTAACACTTACCAACACTACAACGGCGGCAAGTAATGCAAATGTTCAGTTGACTACCCCCGGTACTGCCACTGTCGCTGGTATCAGTTCTGCTAAAGTCAACCTGCTACCCGGGAAGGAGCAGGTACTTACATTCGATGTATTAGCTGCCAACAGCATCGGGAATGCCTCCGTAACTGTTCTGGTGACTGCAATGGGGCAGAAATTCAGCCAGCAGATTGCAGTACCGGTCCGTCCTGCCTCAGGGCTTGCTTTTATCACGAAATCCGGTGCAATCCAGGCAGGTTCAACTAAATCATTCAAAGTTGCATCCGATCTGATTCCAACCGGAATTAAGTCAAAAATGATCCTGAGTAAGTCGCTTGTAGCAAAATTTACGGCCAATCTGAATTATCTGCTAAGGTATCCTTATGGTTGCCTCGAACAAACCGTTTCGACGGCTTTTCCCCAGATTTATTTCAGTGATATGGTGAAGTTGCTTGGTTCGGGTAAGGATCCGGGCAGTTCTGATTGCGGGAATCCCGATTACAATGTTCAGCAAGCCATTAATAAGGTGGAATCAATGCAGTTATACAACGGGGGCTATTCGCTTTGGGCTGATGGAGGAAATGCCCAATACTGGACCAGTGCTTACGGCACTCATTTCCTGCTGGAAGCAAAAACCGCCGGTTTCGAAGTAAATGATAAGGTGCTTGATGGCAGCCTTCGATTCCTTGAACAGAAAGTGAAAGAACGTGAAACAAGCACCTGGTTCTATTATGAAAATAATGTGTTGAAATCGCGGACCGTCCCAAGGCAGGAAATATTTTACTCGCTGTTTGTGCTCGCCTTAGCCGACAGGCCGGTAGTTTCGACCATGAATTTCTATAAATCGCAGCTGATCAACCTCGCTCCCGACAGCCGGTACCTACTGGCTGCATCCTATATGCTTGCCGGTGACCGGAAAAGTTACCAGGCAGTTCTTCCAGGGACATTTGGCAGTGAGAGGGGAGATGCAATGACCGGCGGATCATTCAGCTCCTATCTCAGGGACATGTCCGTATCGCTGAATGCTTTGCTTGAAGCAGAACCCAATAATCCACAGGTGGGAGAACTGATGCGTATGGTAACGGAAGAGATGGACAAGCCTAACCGGTATTATTCAACGCAGGAAAATGCTTTTGCTCTCCTGGCAATCGGGAAACAAGCAAAGAAAGCTGCTGCTACCAATATCTCAGCACAGGTTAAGGTTGAAGGCACTACAGTGGCAACCTATGCGAACAGCGATCTACAGTTAAATTATGATATTGCAAATAAGATAGTTACAATCGCACCTAAAGGTTCAGGTATCTTATACTATTTTTATGAATTGTCAGGCGTCAGAGTTAAAGCTCCTCAAGGTTCGCAAGACAGTTAC
>JANXXZ010000538.1 GCA_025350385.1 Bacteroidales bacterium | reverse complement strand
TATTGAATTGCTCATCAAAAAGGCCCTTCTTGCCTCGTGTTTTGTACATTTGCTTTTGCATTGCTTATATCCATTATGTTTTCACAACAAATATAAGGTTATTATTCTGATTAACAATGAATTAAATTATAGAACTCCCCTCTAATTATAATATCCAGAAGTTCGGGACTTGAATTAAGAAAATAGATTCCACCGCCTTTAGGTGCTTTATTACCGGCTATGGTTACATGCCGGAAAGCCGCATTGGAATTTTCACAAAAGACACCTCCACCTCTAGTGTCTTCCGAACATCTGTCAGAATAAGTCTTATTATCTATTATCCTCATATTTGAGAATGAGGAAGTTGAATTGGAACAATAAATTCCACCGCCATCCTCGAATATTCCGCCTGTCAAGGTCATTCCCGTTATCTCGGAGGATGAATTATTGATCAATTGCAGTACTCTCCCGGTGCTGTCAGCATCGAGTATTACCAATGTATCGGCAACCCCTTCCATGTTTACATAATCCGGAATCATCACAGGGAAAAACTCTTTATTGGAAGATGGGCTGTAGATTCCCTCCGCAAGGTGAATGGTATGCTGGTTGAGACTGTCGGGAAGGATGCGGGAAAGGGCACTATGGATACTCCTAAGGGCCTCGTTTGCCGAGAGGCCGCTATTGGTATTATTTCCTTCCGGAGATACATAAAGGTCAGCGTTAACCTGTTCAGTGTAACCATGCTGAATATCGAAGGAGAAATTGGACAACGGATAAGTATGGAAACTGGAGGGAATCCTCACAGAGAAGGTATCTGCAATCACCTGGAATGAAAGATCGGAATAAAGATCATTGCCTTCGCATGCTGTGTTCAGGTATATGTCGCATTTATGAATGTTATTAAACACGGGACTACCTCCACCCACACAACATATTCCACCGCCACGGTAAGCAGTATTATTCACTATCGTAACATGATTCAATACCGGACTCGAACCTTCACAATAGATACCTCCGCCAGAAACCTCCAAAATCCAAATTCCGCCCCAACTCCCATCAAAAAACTTTTGCGCAGTGTTCTCATGAATGAGTACATCCGTCATTACAGGGCTTGCACCTTCCAGGAAACAGCATCCACCTCCAAACGGTGAAATATTATCTACAATGACCAGGTTTTTAAGTATGGGGCTGGCGGTTTTACAGGTAATTCCTCCCCCTCTTTTAATATCTTCCAAATAATCGCAATCAACTTTCCCGTTTTTTAAAGTAAACCCGCACAGCAAGGCAGTATGATCTTCGGAATTATTAAAAGTGACCACGCTTCCTGACTGGTTGCCATCAATCACGGTTTGTGAAATGTAGGATGTATCTTGCGTGTTAAGGAACCAGGAGGTCACGGTGATGTACTTTTTGCCATTGAAATTGATGTTTTCAACATAAATTCCGGGTGAAACCAATACAGTGTCGCCAGGATTAACAGCGTCTATTGCTTGCTGGATGGTAGGGTAATCGGATGGCACATGAATACATTGCGGCATGTAACCCTATCCACTCAAAGGCAGGTTAACAGAAGGAGAAAAATGGTCATTGCTCTGGATGGTCAGAACAGTATCATCACTACCCCATGCTGAAGGGGTGTATGTGACATTAATTGTTGCGCTTCCCAATTGCAGTATTGTATCAATAAGAGGAGGAATCACATAATCAGAATTCGGGCATGTCATTGAAGAAATGTAGAGTGTATAGTAGCCTGTGTTGGAAACATTGAAAGGCAAAATTTTCACTGTCCCGACTAAAACTTTTCCAAAATCAAGTTGTGTTACCGACAGATGAATGTTTGCTGACGGAGTCAAGTTCATCTGAACCGGAACCTCCAGCAGGGGATTAGCCGGGTCATTGTTGTGTATCGCAACCTGGCCATTATAGGCGCCTCCGTTGAGGCCGGTTGCATAAAGCGTGACTTCAAGAGAGGAAGCCTCCCCGGCCCCGATAGTCATTGAAACAGGATCCGCATAAAGCCAGTTAAGGATCGGCGCCGCTGAATTAATCCAGGCTGTACCATCCTTCAAAAATCCTTTATTGTGATAGTTAGAAGCATCATTTGCAACTGAACCGCTTCCTTCATTGAATTCCCAACAGGCTACCAGACCAGGTTCCTGCCCTGAGATTTCATGATTCAGGGTTTGCAGTATTTCATCCTGGGTTCTTGCTTCGTTCCAGATACGCAGATTATCAATCGCACCCTTGTAAAAACCGGAGTTTGAAAAACATCTGAAGCCCAGATATAGGTTCGACGGGGTAACTGCAATTGTTCCGGTATCCGCCTGGGTGTGGTCCAGAATTCCATTGATGTATAGTTGTATAGCGGTTCCGTCGTAGGTAAATGCCACATGATACCAAATTCCGGCTGAAAGGACAGCATTGGACATAATACTCCCTACGTTTCTTAGATTCAGGCCAATATGCCTGTTTGCGATCGTGCTGTCCATGAAAATATCATAATCAGAAGTCTGCGTCCCTTTCCATAACAAGGCAGGGTGCTCTGTCCCGCCAACCTCAAACCTGATCCAGGCTTCGATGGTTAACTGGCTGGATAACTGTAAGCTTTGAGAGCTCATTACTGCAATATAATCATTGATCCCGTCGAACTGAACGGCTTTGTTGCCCATCGTTGAGGAGTCTGTGGGTTCTACAAACACGGTGCATTCCAGGTCAGCGGTTCCTGTATTTGAGATGGTCAGGTTTCGGATTACAGAGCCGCCTGTATAAAGATTTTCGGTGATGGAATCAGGATTAACAGAGATGACCGGCGTTTGTGCAAGGGTCATTGCAGCAAGCAAAAAGCTACAGATGAATAAGATCAGATTTTTCATGGTTCAGAATATTTAATATGAATAATATCAGCATTTTTAAGCCAGGTAGTTTCCTCTTTTAGTCAGAGTGTGACTCGCACAGCCTTTACGTAGGCAGTCACGCCCTGGCTAGTAGGAAATATCACTGCTTTATCAGTTTGACAGTTTCAACCGTTTTATCCTTAACCAGCCGCAGGAAGTAAATCCCGGCAGGAAAGCTTTCGGCATTCCAGGTAACCTGGTGCAATCCTGGTGATTGTATGCCATTCATAAGGTCTTCAACTGGGCGGCCAAAGCTGTCATAAATCCGAAGATTTACTTTTACGGATTGATCCAGGCGGTATCTGAAGGTGGTGGAATGCCTGAATGGATTGGGGAATACACTGAAACTTCCGAGGTTCTGATGACGGATCCCAAGCAGTGAATAGGCAGTGTCGTAAGCACCTATATCGTAACCGACACCGTTGGGCCTGGGGGCGCCAAGCATATCAAATGCCGGGGCAGAATGGGTTTCACCGCAGGCACAAACAAAGGATGCCACCCCGGCATCAACCAGCGGGCTCCAGGGAACAGGGATAAGATTTTCCCAATCAGTTAACAAAGGGTCAGCATTGATATTCCCGCCGCCGTTGAGAGACGTTCCCTGAATCAGTGAAAAATCGATGTCAGAATTAGCAATTTCAACCGTATCGGACGAGTATGCCAGGGAGACTTCCGAACCTACGGATGCAGTATCTCCATATAACAATGAATTTATAATCAACGGCCTTACAGCATTCATTCCAATATCAGTATAGATAGCTCCGCCAAATTCATTGGCTGTGTTCCCAAAAAAGCTATTATTGATCAGGGTGAGCATGTGATCCTTGAATCCGGGATTGTCATTCCAACAATACACTGCTCCACCGGCATAACCTGCATGATTCCCGCTAAAAACATTGTTAATTAACAAAGCCGGAGTACCAATTGAGATGAATGCACTCCCTCTCATTGATTCATTGTTTATAAAATAATTATTCTCCACCAGTACCTGAGTAGGATTTGGCGTGGTATTGAGGCTTTGAAAGATGAGCCCTCCATAAATGTTGCTGATATTTCCTAAAAAAATATTATTCCTTGTAACAGAACCCGGCAAAGGCAACCAGGTCATCATGATAGCACCCCCGTTATTTGTCGGATGGGATTCTACCTTATTATTCTCAACAACATTGTCGGAAAAGTTCACTACTGCTGATGTAAAGTCAGCGGCTGATGAAAGGGCTAGATTATTATTGGTGGTAACCAGATTCCCATAAATATGGTTGTGCTCTACATATTGAGTATCAATCATAGCAGATGGTACATCAGATTCAATCCCACCTCCCCATGCATATGCATTAGCTGTACCGGTGCATGTATTGTTTGATATGTCATTGCGTACAATCCTGGAATTACAAAAAACTGTTATTCCACCACCTGTTGCCCCCATGTTATTTGATGTACAGGAATTATGATCAATAACATTGTCGCTGATAATGACCCACTGATCACCTGGATTTCTCTCAACCCCGATACCTCCACCGGTAGCATAATAGGTATTTCCTGAAAGGGTATTCAGCAGGTGGTTTTCGGTGATATGGTTATGGATTATTTTGGCGCCCGAGGAGGAGATGAATATTCCTCCACCTGTCCGGAATGTTTCACCCTGGGAGTTGTTCAAACTACCCCTCCCATGCGTGATGGTAAAACCACACAGAATGGAAGTGGTATCTTCACCGGTTTTAAAAAGGACCACAGAAGCGCTTTGATTATAAATCCATTGGCTTGCGTCGATAATGGTTTGGCTTATATGGCTGGTATCGCCATCCGTAAGGTAATGGCTTGCAACCACCAGCGGTTTCTTCCCCAGGAAGTTGATCTGTTCATAATAGGTGCCATCGGCTACCAGGACGGTATCACCTGGATTTGCCGCATTGATCCCTTGCTGGATCGTTGAATAATCGGCCGGCACATTGATGATCTGTGCCTGCAATGCAGTCATGAATATCAGACTGCAGACAATAAACAGGATTCTTTTCATTGTGTGAAGGTTAAATGAATAATAGAATAATTGCCACTAACAACAAGAGTCGTTCGGAAGTGAAACAGGCAGGATGGAGTGTTAAGCCGGTTTATAAAAGAATCGTTCTCCAGGAAGGGAGCGCTGCCTCATAGCGGAGAAATCAAGCTATAAAGCGGAAGGGGAGTATCCCTGTTTATTTAAGAATCAGCAGGCTCATTTTATAAAGATACGATTATTTTTACTTTTTTCTGCATGATCAAAGGAGGTAAGGGTAAAATTCCTGATACGGTATCCGTTTTTATCCTTATTTTCTAGTTTCAGGGGGATGATTCAGAGTCTGTCAGAAATTATGCATTCAGAATTCTGTCACCTTTAGCCAGATTCTCATAGTTTTTTCCAACTCAAATGATATTTTGTGTTTTTAAACAGTCCTTTAATCGGTATAATTTCCCTTCCACCTTGAAGATTAAAGGTATGGAGCGAAAATGACGGGACAGGGAAAGATAAACGAACGCCGGGCCTGGACAAACGAACGCAGCTTTCAGGCAGTAAAGGTTGAGGTGCGATGGAGCAAATGACAGACTGAATGGGGGTGACTTCTGCTCTGAACCAACGAAAACGGGAAACCAACTACTTGCGGCTCTCTTGCTTATTCTGGTTTAGGATCTTGTTATGAAACAGGAAAAAGCCTGCCTTCCGATAGTTGGAGGCAGGCTTTTTCAACCGGTAAAACTATGCAGGTATACCGGTCAGGTTGTGGTAACCTATCTTCTGGTTCAGTTGAGTTGCATGCAACCTGTTAATGAGGCAACGGGTATGATACTCTCACAGAATTATTGTATGAAGTGCCGCCTTGCCCGGGGGACATGAAGCCAACAAATATATTTTTATTTGTCATAAGGGATGAATGAATTGGCTGCTGGGGCGACCAGATGAACAGTCCATCAAAATAAAATGATACCTGCCCTGAATCAGTTACCACTATTTTCATGGTATGCCAGCCATTGCTTGCAAATTTACCCGGAGAACTGTTGTCGCCACCGGGTGATATACCCTTCAAAATAATCCGGTATGATAAAGGTTCCCCATTTCCGGAGAGCGCAATCATAATGAGCTGGGTACTATTTTCCAACTCAGGGGGAACACCGGGAACACCGTTCCCGAGATACAACAGAGCCATTGAAATACCTGTTTCATAAGAGTTGAATTCAGGAGGCAGAAACAGGCTGCGGGTAACGCCAATTCCCGGGTTAATCACTGCTCCATTGGGATTTGTCAGATTAATATACACATCGGATTCGATCGTATAGCCAGTCCCAAATCCTATTTTTGTTTTTGAGATGGCACAACTTCCATTGGGTAAATTGCCGTAATTTTCAAGCAGACCTGACTTACCGGCGGCAAAACTAACCCATCGTGGCGGAGGTACAGCCGAAAGGTACCAGTGCGATGTAAGTGAACTGGCGGTCGCAAAATCTTCGAACCAATCCAGGTAGCCGATCACCGGCTGACCCGGCCCTAAGGATCTTAATTCTGTATTTTGAGGGTTACTTTGAGGAACCATGTCAGTTTCGTCTTTTGAGCAGGATGTGAAAATAAAGAAACAGGTCATTAGTGAAATGCTTACGTATTGGAGTGTTTTCATTGTTTCAGGGTTTTAATTTGGTTAATGTTCAGGTGATTTTAAGGGTTATTCAATTATTGATCTTTATTTAAGTTTTACTCAATTGTTTTGAGAAAAATACCGGTAGAACCGGCAGATGGTATAAGCCGGAGGCTGGCAATTAGGGGGTCTTGCACGGGGATCGATATATAAAATCAGCGTCATAGCTTTGTGCCGTTAGATTACAGGCAGGGTAAGCGAATATGAAAGAGTGTAGGTAATCTGTTGTAGGGTCTTCCTTATCTCTATCAGGAAGAATGTTCCCTGGTCAGTTTATAAATCCTCATTCGTCGTGCGTCAAAGACTAACTATTACAATTTTATAAATCAAATTTCGCTATTTGAAAAGGGGGGAATGAACAAGATAAACGAACGCCTTAGTTGGCTAAACGAACGCCAGGAGCCGTTATATAAACAGGAAAACAGGTGGCTTGATGTGTGGCGAATGGCGATCGAGGGTGACCTTATCGCTGACTTAAAACTGCTGACTCATAGCCTGACGGGTATCGCAAACAGGACCTTTGTCCCGCAGGCTTCGCCCAGGGAATTTTCCAGGTCGGTAATTTCGAGGATGATTTTTTTATGCAACTTACGGTTGAGATTGGCTAACCGCTCGAGAGTAAGCGATGTAGCCATGCTCCTGTGGTCCGGATTGTACAGGATACCGATTTCACGGGCTTTCTGCCTGCCAATGCCATCGTCTTCCACCTCATAAATGAGCGTTTCATCCTTTAGAATGAAACGGATACCAATATTTCCCGGCGTTTCCCGGTTTTTGATGCCATGCTCTATGGAATTCTCAATAAAAGGCTGTGCCAGCATTGGCGGGATCATTACGGTTTCGGTATCCAGGCTATCATCAATTTCAATGCGATAATCGAACTTACCCGCATAGCGTATTTTCTGCAGCTCCAGGTAATTCTCTATGGTGCTGATCTCCCTTTCCAGGGCTACATATTCATCAACCGAATTATCAAGGATGTTCCTGACGAGGTTGGCGAATTTCGAGAGGTAGATGCTGGCCTTATCAGGTTTTTGGGTAACGATAAAGTTCTGTATCCCTGTCAATGCATTAAACAGGAAATGGG
>JANXXZ010000536.1 GCA_025350385.1 Bacteroidales bacterium | reverse complement strand
TATTGAATTGCTCATCAAAAAGGCCCTTCTTGCCTCGTGTTTTGTACATTTGCTTTTGCATTGCTTATATCCATTATGTTTTCACAACAAATATAAGGTTATTATTCTGATTAACAATGAATTAAATTATAGAACTCCCCTTAAGTATTATTTATCTGGTGATAACGTGTATGGTGGCGATATCTATCTTGCCACCGATCCTGTTGGAAGCCTGGCAGCCAACGCCTCAGCGTTGTTCAGTAAAGTGCTGACCATTCCTTCCACAACAGGTGCAGGCACCTGGTACATCCTTTTCGTTGCCGATGCCGATGGCCAGGTTCCGGAAGGAAATGAAGCAAATAATGTAGGTTCTGTTGCTATAACCGTCCAGGCTCCCCAGGGATGCAACAGTACAACTCAATACCCAAGTTCAACCCTGACCCCAACTACCAACTGGAAAACCCAGAATTCAATCTATGCAGGCGAATTCACTGTTTTCAGCGTAACGGCTGGCAGAGTCTATTATTTCTCTTATTGCTCAGCTGATGGTGCAACCGCTTCCTACAATTCCGAATTAACCCTGCGTAACAGGACCACTGATGCATTTCTGGCTTATTCGGATGATGCGTGCGGCGATGATGCAAAAATTATCTGGACAGCCACATATACCGGTAGTGTGAAACTGGTTACTACGGTTTCCGGCTGCGGAACCAATACTACCAGCACTAAGCTCAGGTATAAATATGCTGCTGCAAAGGAAGCAGAAGGCATTTCGAATATACCGGAACCGGAATTCCAGGTGTATCCCAATCCTGCTACTTCACGCATTTCTGTTGAGTCGGCAAGCGGTTTCGAGAATGTTCAACAAATCGTTGTATACAATGCTACGGGGAAAGTGGTTGCTAAAATTACGATTCCTGAAAAAGCTGAAAATATCTATACTTTCGAGCTGGGTAATGAACCTGCAGGTTATTATTCGGTCAATATCATCAGTAAAGATGCCGTGAAACAATTCAAAATTGTTCTGACAAAATAACCAATCCCTTTTGATCCTTTTAAGAGCTGCTTCTAACTGGAAGCGGCTCTTTTTTTATTGTTGTATTTGACTGTTTCATCGCTCCCCTGCACCTGTGGAAACTTCCCTAAATCCATTTTTAAGAACTAATAACACGGTTATTTACCATAATGATTGCCCGGAAGGCAATTATACAGGATTCTGCTCTATCTTCGTATCATTGAAGTATCAAAACAAGAGAATCTATGAGTGGAAATCGTGTTCATTTTATTGCCATCGGCGGCAGCGCTATGCACAACCTGGCCCTGGCATTGCATTACAAAGGGTATAAGGTGAGTGGTTCGGATGACGAAATTTTTGACCCGGCTAGTGGACGACTGGCTGCCTGCGGATTACTTCCTGAAAATCTCGGATGGTTTCCCGAAAAACTGGATACCGGGATTGATGCCGTGATCCTTGGAATGCATGCCAGCGGAGATAACCCGGAACTTGCACGTGCCAGGCGGCTGGGACTGAACATATACTCTTACCCGGAATTCCTGTATGAACAAAGCAAAGATAAACTGCGGGTGGTAATCGGCGGGAGTCACGGGAAGACAACGATCACCGCAATAATCCTGCATGTGATGAAATACGCAGGCATAGATTGCGATTACATGGTAGGCGCAAAACTTGAAGGTTTTGATGTGATGGTGAAACTCACCGAAAAGGCTCCTTTCATGGTAATTGAAGGCGATGAATACCTAACCAGCGCACTTGATCCCCGCCCCAAGTTTCACCTGTACAAACCAGATATTGCCGTCATAAGCGGGATTGCCTGGGATCACATGAATGTATTCCCGACTTTTGATAATTATGTAGAGCAGTTCCGGATCTTTACGAAAATGGTGCCGGATAATGGCTCCATCGTATACTGTGCTGCCGACGAAGAAGTAAACAAAGTGGTTTCTGTAACCCCGGGTGCCATGCTTAAATTGCCATATAATGTTCCCGCTTTCCGAATCGACCAGGGAATCACAATTCTCGAAAACTCAACCGGCGCTGTGCCTTTAAAAATCTTCGGCCGCCATAACCTGATGAACCTGGAAGGCGCCCGCCTTGTATGCAACCTTCTTGAAATCAGTGATTCGTTGTTCTATGAAGCGGTTTCTTCCTATAACGGGGCTTCCAACCGGTTGGAACTTCTAGCAACGAACAGTGATACTGCAGTTTACCGTGATTTTGCCCACGCGCCTTCAAAACTCCAGGCAACTATCAGCGCGGCAAAAGAGCAATTTCCCGACCGCAGGCTGGTTGCCTGTTTCGAATTGCATACCTATAGCAGCCTGAGTAAGGATTTCCTGGTTCAGTACCTTGGCAGCATGGATGATGCCGACGACGCGATTGTTTTCTTTTCGAGGCACGCACTTAAACTTAAGCGACTGCCCGACCTTGATGTTGAGGATGTTAAAAAGGCTATTGATAAGAAAGGATTGCAGGTTTTCACCGATTCGGCAGAACTCCAGGCGCTGTTGTTATCTTATGAATGGAAAAATGCCAACCTGCTGATGATGACCTCCGGGAACTTTGATGGATTGAACCTTAAGGAACTGGCTGAAAAAATTGTATCCTGAACATTCAGGGTTCTATCTCAGACTGGTGAAATACCTAAAATGGACAATCCAGTAACAAAAAGTAATGAAAAACATATAACATTTAATAAAGAATGAAAAAGTTATAGGGCTTGCTATACTTTTTCATTTAGCGTTTTGTGTTTAATGTTTTTAATTTGAAATGGTATAAAATATCAGTACAATTAGTTGTTAATTAATTTTTTACAGAAATATTATACCTGAAAAAGCATCAACTTAGCAAACCAGTCTCATGAGCTCCTCTAGAAATATGCAAGGGCGAATAAATTCAAAAGTTAGAGCCTCTAAGATTATTTTTTCCTGCTGTCCGCTTTCCAGTAACTGAGCATGCTTACTGTCGTTGAATCAGGTTTGGCAATGGTAGTCGTAATCCTGAGGGTACGGCTGTCATCAGGCCAGAAAATGACCGGCATATGTTCACCCCCGTAATCGCCGTTGGTCTGAAGGAATGTTTCTCCATCGTCGGGCGCAGCATTCAGGCTGAACATAAAAGGACCCTTGTGATAATATTGGAAAAGCCTTACATCCCTGAGGTCATTAAACTCCATGGTTACTTCACCGCAAAGCTCCCCGTTCAGTTCAAAGAGTCGTTTCTTTACATGTTCGGCTTTCGGGAAATCGCGTTCAATTTTTTCACCTTTCAGCCACATCCCTTTCAGTTCTTCATAGTCAGTTTTCAGTTCCCCGACCGAATCCAGTGAATTGGAGAAAATATTGATATAGCGAATGGTCAGTTTACCTGAGTTCGGGCCTGTGAGTTGAAAAATATATTCCTTCCTTTCGCAGGTAAGGCAACTGCTGATCGCCAGCGATAGGAGAAGGAAAAGCAGGAAGGAAACAATCTTTCGGATCATAGGGTTGAAACTATCCGCCAAATTTAGGTAAAAAGGGGAATTGTTGGTTATTTGGTTATTTGTTATCGGTTATTTGTTATCGGTTAATGGTTATTGGTTATCAAGGACTGATTATAATAATGCATGGTAAGAAGGTTTGAAAGGTTGAATGGCAGGAAGATAGGAAGGATGAACGACAGGCTGGCAGAAACTACGGAAGGTTTGAATGGTATAAAATCCGTAATCCGACATCCGAGATTCGAAATCGAAAATCCGAAATCCGAAATCAAAAAAACCATCTCCCCGAACTTTCCTACCTTTGACCTCCTCAAAATAAATCAACACCTGGAAATAGCTGCCATGCTTCTCACCTTTTATCAAAACCTTCTGGCCACAACCTGGCTGGAGTTTGTAGCCGTGATTCTTGGAGTGCTCTCGGTTTGGTTTGCCAGGAAAGAGAATATCTGGGTTTACCCAACAGGTATTGTGAATGTGCTCATTTACGTTTACCTCTGTTTCGCTGCCGGGTTGTACGCCGATATGGGCATCAATTCCTTTTACTTTGTTATGAGTGTATATGGCTGGTACAAGTGGACCCATCGCGATGTCCTTGACCACCAGCTCCCGATCTCATCATTGTCAAAATCAGGATGGGCAATGAACCTGGGAGCCACAGTCGTCTTTTATTTTATTATCCGGTTCATACTCATTCATTATACGGATAGCAAGGTGCCTGATTTCGATTCGTTTACTACCGCAATTTTCATTGTCGGTATGTGGCTCATGGCCATAAAAAAAATCGAAAACTGGCTATTCTGGATAGCAGGTGATGCGCTTGTTATCCCGTTGTTTGCTTATAAAGGACTGGCTTTTACGGTGTTCCAATACCTGGTGTTCCTGGTACTGGCCATTATGGGATTCATTGAATGGAAAAGGCGCCAGCAAAAACCGCTAATTGTATGATCCGTATAGCCATCACCGGGTCCGAATCGACGGGTAAATCTTGGCTGGCCGAACAGCTGGCAAAGCATTACAAAACAGAATGGGTGCCTGAATATGCGCGCGAATACCTCGAAAAACTTGGGCATCTTTACGAATATGATGACATTCTTGCAATTGCCAGCGGACAGTTGGAAGCTGAGGAGAAGGCTGCTTTAATTGCTGACAGGATGCTTCTTTGCGATACTGATTTTATCGTAACCAAAATCTGGTGCAACGTAAAATATAACCGCTGCCATCCATGGATACTTGAAATGGCCGAAACGCATCGTTACGATCTTTACCTCTTATGCAATATTGATTTACCCTGGCAGTTTGATCCGCTTCGCGAACATCCGGCAATGCGGAATACCTTGTTTGATATGTACCAGCAGGAACTTAAATCAAATAATTTTAATTTCAGGATCATATCAGGATCAGGAAATGACCGGCTGAATTGTGCAGTTAAGGAAGTTGACAATTTTCTGATCAACAAAAAACAATGATCTTTTATCAGATTATCTCCTGGTAATAATTCTCAACATGTAGATTGTTTAAATCTTTCATTTACAAGAATATTGAACCCGCTTCGGGGTTCCTTCCATTCGTGTATTTTGCCCACGGTTTCACCGGAGGCTATTCATGTTCAAGACCTTCGGACTTGTATTTCCCAAGAATCCTGAAATGGTTTAATATGAATGGCTTTCCCGTTATTAATATGCGACAGAATAAAAATAGTATGATGACCCTATGGGTTAAATATCAATAAATGGAAAATGTATTCAAAAAAACAAGCTCTTATACCCGTAATATCAATTAATGACTGTGATTAAAA
>JANXXZ010000482.1 GCA_025350385.1 Bacteroidales bacterium | reverse complement strand
GGCGGAGCTGTGCGGGGAGTTGCAATGGAAATGAAGGAAAGCAGTCCGATGAAAAAAGAAAAAGCTTTTACTCAACCACTAGCTTTCACCCCCCCCGAAATTTCAGATTCCAATTCCGGGCAAAAAGGAATTCCACCACCTGAGCCAACTTCAGCATCAAAACCAACCACATCACAAAGTCCTAAGATCCGAAGCGATTTCAACGAAACAGCCTTCTTTTATCCCCAACTGAACACGGACGAAAACGGGGATCTTGTGATCAAGTTTACCCTGCCTGAGTCGCTCACCCGTTGGAAGATGATGGGTCTGGCCTATACCAGAGACCTTAAGATCGGGCATGTGGAGAAAACGCTGATCGCTCAGAAAGAGCTGATGGTGTTCCCTAACGCTCTCCGTTTTTTCCGTGAAGGCGACAGGATGCAATTCAGCACCAAGATCACCAACATCAGCGATCATGCGATGAATGGCACGGCTGAACTGCATTTCTTTGATGCTCTTTCGATGAAACCCATTGATGATCTTATGCAGCTGACCCCTGTTTCACAAAATTTTACGGCAGAAAAAGGTTTGAGTACTGTTATAAACTGGAATATAAGCATTCCGGAAGGCTTACAGGCAGTTGTTTATCGGATTTCCGCTTCAGCCGGGACATTCAGCGACGGAGAGGAAGCCCCGGTTCCGGTTCTGACTAACCGCATGCTAGTCACAGAATCGATGCCGTTACCGGTTAATGGTAACCAAACAAGGAATTTTACGCTGGATAAACTCGCAAACTCAGGCAAGACAGGCAGTACCCTGCGCAATTACCGTCTCAGCCTTGAGTATACCAGCAACCCGGCCTGGTATGCCGTGCAGGCCCTGCCCTACCTCATGGAATATCCCTATGAATGTGCCGAGCAGCTGTTCAGCCGGTTTTACGCCAACAGTATTGCCACCCATATCGCCAACAGCGATCCCCAAATAAAAAGGGTATTCGAAAGCTGGAAGAACATTTCGCCCGATGCCCTGAAATCAAACCTGGAAAAAAATCAGGAACTGCAGAGTGTCCTCCTGGAAGAAAGTCCCTGGGTAAGGGAAGCTGCGAACGAAAGTGAACGAAAGCAACACATTGCCATCCTTTTTGACCTGAACCGCATGAGCAATGAACAAGGTTCCGCCCTTAAAAAACTTCAGGATATGCAGGCTCCAAATGGCGGCTGGCCCTGGTTTCCCGGCATGCCTGACAGCCGGTATATCACCCAGCATATCGTTACCGGCCTGGGACACCTTGATCACCTGGGAGTGACTGAACTCCGCCAGAACCCTCAGACCTGGCAGATGTTGCAGAAAGCTGTTCAGTACCTTGATGCGCGTGTATCTGAGGATTTTGAAAAACTTAAGAAACAGGATATAGATTACCTGAAGAATGATCACCTGGGTTCGGATGTAGTCCAGTACCTCTATGCCCGGAGTTATTTCATGAATGATTTCCCGCTCGACAAGAAATACATCGAAGCATTCGGCTATTTTAAGGAACAGGCATCTATCTACTGGCAAAAACAAAATAACTACCTCAAAGGCATGTTGGCCTTGTCGCTCAATCGTTTCAAGGATACCAAAACTCCAAAACTCATCATGCGTTCGCTAAGCGAAACCGCCCTTCACAACGAGGAAATGGGAATGTACTGGCGGAACGAACCGCGTGGATGGTTCTGGTACCAGGCGCCGGTTGAAACCCATTCGCTGCTCATCGAAGCATACGACGAAGTGATAAATGATACCAAAGCTGAGGATGAGCTGAAAATTTGGCTGTTGAAACAAAAGCAGACCCAGGATTGGAAAACCACCAAGGCAACTACTGAAGCAGTATATGCACTCCTCCTTCGCGGTACCGATTTACTGGCATCTGATCAGCTTGTATCGGTGAAAGTAGGCAACCAACCTATTGATCCAAATAAACTTGAAGGCTCAAACAAACCGGAGGCCGGAACCGGCTATTTTAAGACTTCCTGGAACTCAACTCAAATTTTCCCAGAAATGGGCAAAGTAACCATAAGCAACCCCAACCCTTCCGTAGCATGGGGCGCCATGTACTGGCAGTATTTTGAGCAGCTGGATAAGATTACCGGGGCCGAATCACCCCTGAAAGTGAGTAAAAAGCTCTTCCGCGAAATGAATACTCCCTCAGGACCGGTGATAGAGCCCGTTACGGAATTAACACCACTGCATGTAGGGGATAAAGTGGTGGTTCGGGTAGAACTCCGCACCGACCGCGACATGGAATACGTCCACCTGAAAGACATGCGTGCTGCAGCATTTGAACCTGTGAATGTGTTAAGCGGCTACCGGTATCAGGATGGACTTGGATACTATGAGACGACCCGTGATGCCTCAAGTAATTTCTTTATCAGCTACCTGCCAAAGGGAACCTATGTTTTTGAATATCGTTTAAATGCCACGCAGAAAGGTGATTTCAGCAATGGGATTACCAGTGTACAATGTATGTATGCCCCGGAATTTGGAGCACATACAGAAGGGATAAGGGTGAAGGTGGAATAATCTTGCGCTTTGGCGGGATTTAAAATCCCGCCGCCCGGAGCCCCGGATTTGTAATCCGATTATCAGTATCTATTATTAATTTTATTATGGGTATTGAGAACAAAATAAGGGAAGGATACCTGTATTTCCTTACAATGACGGTGGTGGACTGGGTCGACATATTCACCCGAGAAGCATACCGTCAGATAATCATTGATTCACTGAAATTTTGTCAGAAAGAAAAAGGACTTGAAATTTATGCATGGTGCCTGATGACAAACCATCTTCATATGATTGTATCGGTATAGGAGGATAGCAATTTGCACTTATCCGACATTCTCCGCGATTTTAAGAAGTTCACCAATAAAGCAATTATTCAAACAATCTCAGAAATCCCGGAAAGCCGGAAGTTGTGGCTTCTTGACCGGTTTGAATTTGCCGGCAGGTATAATAAGAAGATTGAATTCTATAAATTCTGGCAGGATGGAAATGAAGCCAAAGAGATTTATTCTTATGATTTCCTGAAACAAAAACTTGACTATATCCATCTATATCCAGTAAGAGCAGGCTGGGTGGATGAACCGCAATATTACCGGTACAGATCGGCAATTGATTATTCAGGAGGCAAAGGACTCATCGATATTATTTTTGTCGAATAATAAAAGAGGATTACAAATCCTCAACTCTCCGGGTGCGGATTATCAGCCTTCGGCTGATGAGATCGCTTCGCTAAGTTGCAAATCCGCACCAGCAGGTTACAAATCCGCACCAGCCGGAATTTTATTCTTCTCCGATTGAAATCCAGCAGATTATAATCATCAGGTCAAAAAAGAGATTACTTTTGTAAAGAGCTTGTACCTTACTCAGTTACTTATTATTCCTTCGGGGCAGTCTTTTAAATCAGATTATACCCATGCACTTTTTTACCCGGTCTATCATTTTACTCTCTTTCCTTTGTCCTCTGTCCTTCCATGTAACCGGGCAGATGGTGATAAACAATACTGTCACGCCGGATCAGATGGTTCAAACCCTCGTCGGGACCGGGATTTCATACAGTAATGTTGTTTATAATGGCGGGGCAATTGCCAGAGGGACATTTTCAGGACCAAGTAATATTGGGATTGCATCCGGAGTGGTGCTTGCAACAGGGAGTGTGAATTCTATTCCAGGCCCCCCTTCAGGAAGCATGGGAAATTCCGGAACATCAGCAGTTCAGAATGATCCTGATATGAATGCTATCTGTGCAATAAACACTAATAATGGCAGTATTCTCGAATTTGACTTTATTCCACAGGGTAGCCAGTTAAATTTCAATTATGTATTTGCATCTGAAGAATATGCAACGTATGCACCTCCCTGTAATTCACCGTATAATGATGGTTTTGGATTTTTTATCAGCGGTCCCGGAATATCAGGTACTTATTCAAACTCTTCCCAAAACATTGCCTTAATACCTTCCACCACGGTACCAGTATCGATAAATAATGTGAACTGTTCAATCAACTCGAATTTTTATATTACTAATTATATGGGTGATGGGGGATGTGCAGGTTGTGGTAATTCAGGGAAAATTACTGATCCAAATTTTGTATTCAATGCCTACACCACAGTATTCCAGGCAACTGTTACTGTAGTACCCTGCACGACCTATCATATCAAACTGGCTGTTGCTAATGCATCTGACCAGTCCCTTCAAAGCGGGGTTTTTCTTGAAGAAAGCAGTTTCACCAGTAATCCGATTGATATTATCACTACATACTCCATTCCGTCCCTTGATACCACCATGGTTGAAGGCTGCAATTCAGCAACAGTTACTTTTGGAATTGACTCCATCCCTTCTTCACCGGTAACAATTCCTCTGACTTATAGTGGAACGGCTAACTATGGAATTGACTATCCGCCATTGCCATTGAACCTGGTGATCCCAGCCGGAAGCCAGACAGCGTCAATGAATATTTCACCAATCAGCGATGGCCTGGCGGAAGGAACCGAAACCGTCCTTATTACCTACTCCAATGTAACCTGCAGCGGTACACAAAACCAAACTGCCACTTTTTATATAAACGATTATCCGGCATTACTTGCGGTTGCATCGAACGATCTGTCCATTAACTGCAGCCAGGCGGTCACCATCAGCGCTTCACATACAGGAGGAATTGTTCCTTATCACTTTCTTTGGAATACCGGGGATACTACTGCATCCATAACTGTATCACCCCTTGCTACCACCACCTATACGGTTCAGATCTCTGATGGCTGTGGTTCTGTTGCAAGCGATGCCGTGATTGTCACAGTGCTTACTCCTTCAGTAAATGCGGGTCCCGATCTTATCACCTGCTCAGCGGTTCCGATTGTCATTAACGGGAATGCCCTGAACTATCAGGCAGGCACTGTTCAATGGACAAGTTATGGAACCGGAACGATAACAGCTGCAAATACATTGACACCTACTTATACTCCCGGGGCCGGGGAGAGCGGCTCAATAAAGATAAAACTCTCGGTAGGCGGCCTGGGAGGTTGTGCCGGGCAAACATATAGCGACAGCCTGTTCCTGCAAATTGATCCTGTTCCTTCTGCCAACGCCGGTCCTGATGCCGATATGTGCCAGGTGCTTACCTATACAACCAATGGTGCTGCAAACTTCTACAACCCAGCCTCAATAAACTGGACTGAAAACGGCCCTGGCTCCCTTTCAGGTGCAAACACACTTACCCCGGTCTATACACCGGTTGCCGGGGAATCGGGCAATGTTACTCTTACCCTTACTGTTTCGGGAACCGCAGCCTGCGCGGCACAACAGGCTACGGATGCCATGATCCTCACGGTAAATCCCCCGCCATTCGTGGTTGCCGGGCCTAATGCCTCCATTTGTGCCGGTTCCACCTACTCTTTGGTAAATGCCATGGCCAATTTCTGCCAGGGCCTTCACTGGACCAAAAGTGGGACGGGAACCTTTGATAATCCTTCCATCCTGCACCCGGTTTACACCCCAAGCTTGGCCGATATTGCAGCAGGAAGCGTGAAGCTAAAACTTACCGGTGATGGTTCGTTAAGCTGTTCGGCCATCCAGTCGATGGATTCGCTGGTCCTGACCATCAACCCCTTGCCCATAGCCAACGCCGGTCCTGACGGTTCTACCTG
>JANXXZ010000476.1 GCA_025350385.1 Bacteroidales bacterium | reverse complement strand
TGCCGACGGCGATCCGCCTCGGCCGCGAGCCGGGCAGTTCGCCGACGGCGCTGCTGATGCCGATGGCGTTCATGTCGCTGCTCGGCGGCCTCGTCACGCTCGCCGGGACCTCGACCAACAATTTACCAGGCTGGCCATGCGTCTGCGCGAGGCCGGGATGAAAGTTTTCGGGCTGGGGGAAAAGAAAACCCCGATAGCCTTCATTTCCGCCTGCGATAAGTTCATTTATATCGAGATATTAAAAGCAGCTGCCGAAGAGGTCCCGAAACCGGCCAATATTGAAGCCAACAGAGCATCCCGGCCTGAGAAAACTTCTCAGCCACCAGCCGAAACCATTGGAAGTATTGACAAAGGTTTGATAAAATTGATTTCAGGCAGCATTAACGACCTGGCCGATGAAGATGGCTGGGCATTCCTGGGCGAACTCGGCAACCTGCTCCTGAAAAAGAAACCCGATTTTGATCCGCGCAATTATGGCTTCAAAAAACTGGTTCCTTTGATCAAAAGCATTGACCGGTTTGAGATTGAAGAGCGTAAAACCGGCAAGATAAATGCTACGCTCGTTTATGTAAGAACCAAATAGATTTCTCAGTTCTTTCCTCTTCATGGCCCGAAAACGAATCATCATAGTTGGCGGAGGACCTGCCGGACTTATGGCGGCTTACAAACTCTGTTTAAGCCATGAAGTGCATATTTATGATAAGGAAAAAAATGTCGGACAGAAATTCCTGTTAGCCGGCAAAGGAGGTTTCAATCTTACCAACATTGCCCGGAACGAGGAATTAACCGGAAAATATTCGCCTCCCGGCTTCCTCACTGATTCCTTATTGAACTTTGACACCGTCGAAATTCGTCATTGGCTTGCTGAACTCGGTATTCCGACTTACACCGGAAGCAGCGGGCGGGTGTTTCCTGAAAAAGGAATAAAGCCTGCCGAGGTGCTCAGGAATCTGAAGAACCGGTTATCAGAAAACGGGGTCCTGTTTCATCTCCAACATGAATTTATTGAATTCAATTCAAAACTGAATCCGGTTGTTCTGTTCCGGGATGAAAAAACTGTTCTCAAAGCAGATTTCTACATTTTTAGCCTGGGAGGTGCTTCCTGGCCAATAACAGGTTCTACTGGTTCATGGAGAACTATTTTTGAATCCATCGGTATCGGTACCAGCCCGTTTCAATCGTCGAATTGCGGAATTACAGTCCCCTGGCCGGATACAATCAAAAAGAACCATGCAGGAAAGCCCCTGAAAAACATCCGTTTAAGCATTGATGGGAAGGAATCAAAAGGTGAAGCGATGATTACTGAAACGGGTCTGGAAGGCAATGCTGTTTATCCCATTGTACCAGAAATAAGAAATTTATTAAATCAGAATATCCCGGTTCAATTGTTAATTGATTTTAAACCCTTCAACACGGAGGAGCAGTTAGCCGGCAAGATCAGGGATAAGTCTATTCTTTCCAAAGACTACGCTGAAGTCTTCCATCTTAACCCCACACAACTGGCGGTTATAAAAGCTTTCAGCAGTAAAGAGAGCTATCTCTCACCTACTTTATTTATTAGTATAATTAAGAAACTCCCGGTTCCGGTCATCTCCCTGAGGCCAGTGGAAAAAGCAATATCAACTGTTGGAGGGATCCGGACGGAAGATTTGAATAATGATTTTTCATTGCGTAAATACCCTCATTTTTTCACCATTGGTGAAATGGTCGACTGGGATGCTCCAACAGGTGGCTTTTTACTCCAGGCAAGCTTCTCAATGGGAAACCAGGCAGCTTGTTCTATCCTGAAGAGGGAACAGGTTTAAACAGACAAGGGGACCGGGGGAAAGGGGGACAAGGGGACTGGGAGTCAATACGGTAAATTCGGCAATTCGGCAATGAAAAGACAAAACCATACACCAATCACTAAGTACCATGTACCAATCACTATGCACTATGCACTATGCACCAAGCACTGAGCACCATGCACCATGCACTATAAACGAATATTACAACTGGCACTAGGAATTCCCCTCAAATTCACTATATTTGTGTGAATCAGAACATACAACCATGGAACACACTGCCTTCGAAATTCCTTTGAACACTGCCGAACGCGACTTCAGGGACCTGATCCAGCACGGTGATGATTTCTTTAAGATTGAGATTTTCAGAGCGGCAAAAAGCTGGTACCTGAAAGCATTGGAAATGAATATTGAACCGGATCAGGTAAAGCACAAAATAGCTGAATGCGACCGGCTTCTGGCTTTCGAAATGAAAGTATTTAAAATACTGGGCATAATTGCAGCAGTCCTGGTAGTTGTTTACCTTATATTATAATAAAAGCCATTCTTCAGCTCCCGCTTTATTCCGCTATGACATTTAACATTGACGATGGAGCGAGGATATATTCCATATTCAATTTGTCCTTAATTATGACCTACTCTCAAGAATCAACCTGAGCAGGGATTTCTTCTCTCTGGAAAGATCGGCTTTGTTCCATCATTACTTTTGCCGGATTATCGGTAAGATATCTAACACAGACAATCCAATTATGAATATAATCGGCTCCTTCAGGAAATTTCCAATTCTCATAGTATTCTTTGTTCATAGCATAGCTGGTATGTGCCAGGGATTGGTTACATTGGATTCCGAAATCAACCGGGCCAATGTCCGTGATGTATTCTTCGTCCGGATCAGAATTGACTCAGTTTTTATGGGGAAGACGTTCAGCTATGATATGGGAGGCGGCATTAATAGCTATCATCTCTGCAAAATAAAAATCACTGAAGTATATCACATTGCTGATTCATTCAGCCTGACAAAACCTGAGTTGCTAAACGCGGATTTCATGCTGATTAACAAAAATGAACAACTAATTCCGCATTCATCTCCGGCTGTATCACTTTTTGCTTCCGACAATAAAAATATTCTGTTTTATAACAGGTTACTTTCAGATTCAGAGACAAAGACGCAAGATTCAGGCTACCATCCGGTCATTTCACAGGTATTTATCAACGACCGAAAACTGGAACGGTTCATTCGTAAAATCAATTCAACCCTGAAACAATAGAAATCCCTGCAATGATAAGCAGCTACTGCAAAACCAGGGTTTCTGTAAAAGATAGAATTTGATTGGCTTTCTCCGGATCAGAGAACGAAAAATCTGACCACAACCCGGTTAATTCCCTGTACCCCTTTCATATCTTACACTTTTACACTGTAATCACTACTTTTGTATAAACATATTGTGCCAATGTTCAACATCCTCCGGAATTTAGACAAGCCAGGCCGTAAACCGGTTTTCGGGGCACTTGATATTTTTCACTATATCGGCCCGGGTCTGCTGGTTACTGTCGGGTTTATTGATCCCGGGAACTGGGCTTCAAATCTTGCCGCAGGGGCTGATTACGGATACCAGCTGCTTTGGATGGTAACACTTTCCACCATCATGCTCATCGTATTGCAGCACAATGTAGCTCACCTGGGTATCGCAACCGGTTTATGTCTTTCAGAAGCCGCCACCCTGCATACCCCGCCTGCTATATCGAGAAGCATCCTGGGCTCAGCAATGGTCGCTTCTGTATCCACTTCGCTGGCCGAGCTGCTGGGAGGAGCCATAGCTCTGCAAATGCTTTTCGGCATCCCGGTAAAATTCGGAGCGATTATAACCTTAATTACTGTAATCATCCTTTTATTCTCCAACTCCTATCGTAAACTTGAAAAATGGATCATCGGGTTTGTCTCTATCATAGGACTATCCTTCATCTATGAGCTGACACTCGCACATATCGAGTGGGGGCAAGCTATGGTAGGCTGGATAAAACCCGTAATACCGGATGGTTCAATGATAGTTGTGATGAGCGTTTTAGGCGCGGTTGTCATGCCGCATAACCTTTTCCTGCATTCGGAAATTATCCAGAGCCGCCAATGGCACCTTGAAGATGAAACAGTAATCAAGAAACAACTCCGTTTTGAATTCCTCGACACCCTGTTTTCGATGCTGGTGGGTTGGGCTATTAACAGCGCCATGATCCTGATGGCAGCTGCCATTTTTTTTCATCTTAAATTGCCTGTAACCGAACTTCAACAGGCAAAAGATATGTTACAACCTTTGCTTGGAAACAGCGCTGCCAATATCTTCGCGATAGCACTGCTTTTTGCCGGGATAGCTTCAACTATAACCTCTGGCATGGCTGGTGGAAGCATCTTTGCCGGTTTCTTCAACGAGCCTTTTGACCTTAAAGATAACCACAGCCGACTCGGAGTTTTAATCTCTCTGCTTGTTGCGCTCCTAGCTATTTTCCTCATTTCTGATCCGTTTAAAGGACTGATCTATTCCCAGATGCTCCTGAGTATCCAGTTGCCTTTCACCATTTTCCTCCAGATTTACCTTACTTCATCGCGAAAAGTAATGGGTAAATATGCCAACTCAACCTTTCTTACCTGGTTATTGATCACCATAGGCTGTATTGTTGCGTTTCTGAATATACGCCTGCTTATCAGTATCCTTTCCTAAGGAAGTTCCCAATGTATATGTAAGGATCAGCCAGGTCATATTTTATATTTACCTGGGTAAAACGGGATGTGAAAAACAGTTTTCATGGATAACAGTAGGTTGGAACCTCTTCTTAATCCCAAAATTTCTATATTCCTGATGACAAAATAGGGTTTATATTTGCAGTTAAGAAATCCCATCAGAATGAAAAGCCTGTTTATTACCAATGCACTCCTTATCAGCCTCTTTTTCTCTTTCAATGCCTCATCACAGCAGGTTTTTGAAACGCCCCGCGGATGGCAGTTCGGGTTGAACTTCGGGTATTACAACCCTTCAAAGTATACCGCCAACTATTTCAATGGGAGCGATAAGAATGTGAATAACGCTAAGTTCGTTATGTCAAATTTTTACTGGTACCAGGAAATATTTCAGAAGTTAATTGCCAATGATACAATATTGGTTTCGGGATTGCCTTCAAATATGCGTTATAAAATATCTTTGATGCCAGGGCTTTACGGCCAGTTAACACTCAATAATCAATATGCTGTATGCTTCGAGTTTAATTACATGAGGCTTAAGACGCAGGATGCCATTACCTTTGAAGTCGACCCGAAACCCTATGGCACCTTGCCTGACCTGCGGATGTTCACCATTCGCGGTGTCGAAGAACGGGTTTACATTGACCTGGGAATAAAAAGGAGTTTCAGGGTTTCTGGACGCACGGAACTCTTTGCAATAGGCGGGTTAAACCTGAATAACACAAAGGTGTTAAAGTCGTCTTTCTTTGTAAAAGGTCCGAATGACCTGCAGGAAAAAGAATACAGCATGATCAATAATTATATCAATGGCCAATATGTACCCAATTCCAATTCCCAGACCGTAAATATTTACCAGGGAGGAATCGGGTTTGGAATGTATGTAAACGGAGGCGCAACTTTCCACTTCGGGGATATTTTGTTAGAACCTGGGATCAATGCCCATTGGCTGAATATAAACCTTGAAGGATACCGGAAATTCAAACCGGGCGCCGGGGTCTATATCCGGTTTCTCTTTAATAACCTGTTAGGGGGGGATTGATAGTGTTCTGCCGGTTTGCCTTTGGTTAAGTATGGTTTGGTTTTAGGCAGTAGGCAATAGCCACTAGCCACAAGGGACTAGCCATTTGTTAATCTCGCTTCGCATGTTGTTCCTGATCCCTGGTCATTAGGCAATAAGCAATATCCACTAGCCACAAGGGACTAGTGTCATGCCAAGGCTATTTTGTCTTCCAATATATTGGATAACAGTATGAATTACAGCTATTTTTGACATTTGTATTTTGCATTTTAACTTTTGACTTAAACCAGCCTATTGACAATCTACCTTCACCCCTTGTTGCGGATCCCTGGTCGCTCGTCGCTCGTCGCTAATCACTATATTTTTAACTCTTCTATTCTCAGTAAAGTAATAGT
>JANXXZ010000456.1 GCA_025350385.1 Bacteroidales bacterium | reverse complement strand
TCCTGAATACCTGGGACAGGCTTCCGGATTCAAAATACTCACTGAAACCGGCAGATCATGGTTATCAATTTTGAATGCATTAACCGACGGACGATTAAGGGTAACCTTTTTATTTTGTGTTTCGCGGTTGTTAATAGCGGCTGCAAAATCCCGGGCAACTCCCAGGTGCGAAGCGGCATCACTCCGGTTAGGCGTAATAGCAACTTCGAGCAAGGTATCTGTAGAAACTCCAAAATAATCAGCAGCCTGCATCCCTACTTGGGCTTCAGGATCCAGCACCATAATTCCTTCATGCGATTCACCCAGCCCGAGTTCATCTTCGGCACAGATCATGCCTTCTGAAGATTCGCCGCGGATTTTGGAGGCTTTAATGGTAAATGATTCTTCCCCTTTATAAATCACAGTCCCTACGGTTGCTACTGGTACCTTCTGCCCTGCAGCCACGTTGGGTGCGCCACAAACGATATCAAGCGTGACACCACCACTTATATCAACCTTGCAGCAGGTAAGTTTGTCGGCATTGGGATGCCTGCTTGTAGAAAGCACCTGGCCAATTATCACGCCTTTAAGTCCGCCTTTCACTGATTCATATTCTTCAATGGCTTCCACTTCCAGCCCGCAATCGGTAAGGATGCGGGCAATTTCCAAAGGTTCAAGGCTGGTATTCACATATTCCTTCAGCCAGTTGCACGAAATCTTCATAATCCAGGGTATATAACAGTGTGCAAAAGTAGTGATTTTTCGGAAAGGCTGGAAGCGGGAGGGCTTGGGTCGGGGCAAAGAAACCTTCAGCTAATTTCAGTTCCTTGGTAAGACTAAGATCGATCGTCCCTGTTAATAAATGAAAATTTCCTTTCTTCTTCTTCTTTTAGGAGAAGATGCCGAAGGCGGATGAGGTAAAAAGGGAGATTAGAGGGGGATTTCTTTCAGGTAACAATCCTGGATTATTTGATTTCCATCTGTTAATAATTTAATTTTTTAAGGTCATCCCGATAGCTATCGGGAGGAATACGCCATGATTAGGTTTATTATCATTTTCGCCTGCCTGACTGCCGTCCAGGCAGACAGGGTTGGTGATATATCAACCATGGCTATTTCATGACATTATTTCTTTATATCTGATTAATTATCAGAGTTTTTTTCAGAACTAGTGTATTTGTTATAACAAATCCCCCGGTCTTCTTTTTAAAAAGGGGGATGCTTCAGGGAAAATTTTACAACCCATTAACCAGCAAAATAGTTATAAGGTTATGTGCTCTATTGTTTCACCATTTTCCCCTGGACAGAGTCTCACCGGAATCATTCGGAGACATAGAACATAGATCCCTTTGTTAAATGGATTCTTGCCTGGACAGACAGAATGTGGGCAGGATTCTTTTGCCGGGGAATCGTTCCAACCAGCATGCTGATAGAATTATAGTTCTGGAGATTGCAGCCTTCGGAGACACAGGTACCCAAAATATTGAACACTTAAATCCCCCTGAACCAGTAATTTCCAGCGTGTAACGAATCAATTGTAATTGAATAATTGAACAGGTAATCGCAGCGGTAAAATACAGAGGCTGTATCTACCTGGGACCAATTGATTTCATTTCCGGTAATTTTCAGATTCATTTGGTAAAGCAATCCGTAGGTCCAGGTTGCATTTTCGAGCCGGATGATTTCGGAATTTTTTGTTTCAACACTATTAACAGAAGGTTCCTGGACCCTGAACTCAATAAAGGTTAAAATCAACAGTAAAATAGCTATAGCTGCTTTCAATGCGTCTGCTCCTGATCGCCATAATCCGGAACCTTAAAAAATTTATCTGTTTCCGCTAAGCACGGATTTTAATGGTTACTTGTTGCGGTTTTTAGATTATTCCAGTCTACCTTTACTAAAAATGGCGGTTTAAAAGGAATCCGGCCAAACCTTGTTGGCTGCAAAGCTATTTCAAATAGGAAGCAGTTGAACCCAGGATCAATTGTTGTACTTTTCCTTAACTTCAAAATGATTGCTCAAACTTTTTTATACCTTTGATCGGAATTTAAAACAATATTATTTACTTGAAAATCAATTATATACCAAGAATAATGAAAAAGGATAAGGTCATTTTCGACTTGATTAAAGAAGAAGAAGCACGGCAGATGCATGGCATTGAACTTATTGCTTCTGAGAATTTCGTGAGCGAACAGGTGTTGAAAGCCATGGGTTCGGTGCTTACAAACAAGTATGCTGAAGGCTACCCCGGTCGACGCTACTACGGTGGCTGCCAGATTGTGGATCAAACTGAACAAATTGCCATTGACCGCGCAAGGACCTTATTCGGCGCCGAATGGGCAAACGTGCAACCACATTCCGGTGCCCAGGCAAACATGGCCGTGCTTATGGCTGTCCTGAAACCAGGCGATACCTTTATGGGATTGAACCTTTCGCATGGCGGTCACCTTTCACATGGCTCACCAGTAAATTCATCAGGTATCCTATATAAGGTGGTGGCATACGGAGTTGAAGAAGAAACCGGCACTATCAATTACGATACTATGGAGAAGGTTGCTCTTACTGAAAAGCCAAAACTGATCATTGCCGGCGCCTCAGCTTACAGCCGCGACTGGGACTACAAACGTATGCGCCAGATCGCTGATAAGATCGGCGCACTCCTCATAGCCG
>JANXXZ010000444.1 GCA_025350385.1 Bacteroidales bacterium | reverse complement strand
GCTATTCCGGTTAAGTCATTTTCACTATAAAATTTCCGGTATCTTATTGGCAAAGTCCCCTGAGGAGGGTTTTTGTCCGGTTAAAGTGATATGGAATTTTTCTTCTGCTGTTGAATATTCTGCAACAATCAGCCTTTCTGCTTGTTAAGTACATCTTATCATTTTCCTGGAATTTTTGTACTTTTGCAGCATGACCATAGAGATATTAAAATCGAAAATACACAGGGCCACCGTAACACATGCCAACCTGAACTATATCGGTTCCATATCCATTGATGAGGAGCTGATGGATGCCGCTAACCTCATTGAATTTGAGAAAGTACAGGTGGTTAACATTAACAATGGTGAGCGCCTCGAAACCTATGTTATACGCGGAGAAAGGAATACCGGTGTAATTTCACTCAATGGTGCGGCTGCACGCAAAGTTCATCCCGGTGACCTGGTTATTATCTCATCCTTTGCCCAGATGGACTTTGAAGAAGCAAAGAACTTCAAACCTTCTATTGTATTTCCTGATTCCATCAATAAAAAACGGTAATTATTTTTGAAAACTAAACTTTCGGCCATTGCCCGGTTCTTGTTATTCTTCGGAATTGGAGTTTTTTTTATCTGGCTTTTTCTTCGAAATTTGACTTCAGTAGAGAAATCAGAGATCCTTAATTCATTCCGTAATGCAAATTACTGGTGGATTTCGTTTGCAATCCTCCTTGGAGTCCTTTCGCATTTCCTCCGGGCTTTACGATGGAAAATGCTGCTGGAACCAATGGGCTACATTACCAGTAACAGAAACACTTTTTTTGCCGTAATGATAGGATACATTGCAAACCTGGCCCTGCCAAGGCTGGGGGAAGTGAGCCGGTGTACCATCCTCACGCGATATGAAAATGTCCCTTTCAATAAATCATTCGGAACAGTAATTACGGAGCGTGCGCTGGATCTTATTGTTTTTATATTCATCTTTTTTCTTAACCTCACATTACAATTCAATAAGTTATCGGAATTTATCGACCAGAAAATTTATCAACCCATGGCAGCTAAGTTTCATCTCAGTATGAATCTTTCCATTACTCTTTCAATTCTGGTACTGGGAATTGCGGTTTTGTTTGCGATCTTGTTTTTCCTGTTCAGGAAACAGATTACTCGTAATAGCTTGTATATTAAAATCAAGAACATACTTCTCGGATTTTTCGAGGGAATAAAATCGCTGACAAAAATTAAAAAATTGGGACTTTTTGTCTTTTACTCGCTTGCAATCTGGGGTTTATACCTGTTAATGGCTTATTTCGTGTTTTTCAGCATGCCCGAAACAGCAAAACTAGGGATTGCAGCAGGTCTGGCTACACTTGTTTTCGGCACCATAGGGATCATGATCGTTCAGGGTGGAATCGGGATTTATCCAGCTATTGTAGCTGAGACGCTTTTACTTTACTCGGTTGAAGCCACCAAGGGTTACGCCCTGGGCTGGCTAATATGGAGTTCTCAAACGCTTACCATCATATTCCTGGGCAGCCTTTCGCTGATCCTCCTTCCCCTGCTGAATAAAAAGGTCGGTCTTGAAAAAGCTTGAAACAATAAAATCAAGAATATTCACCCGTAACGACGAGAATTTCAGTCGTTTACTGGTACAATGGAAATCAACTAACCGGAAAATAGTTTTTACCAACGGTTGTTTCGACATTCTGCACCTGGGACATATTGACTACCTGGCCAAAGCTTCAGAACTGGGAGAAGTGCTCATCATCGGGCTCAATACCGATGAATCCGTTCGCAAACTTAAGGGTAGCAACCGCCCCATCCAGGACGAAATCTCCCGTGCCATAATCCTGTCGTCACTCAGCTTTGTGGATGCCGTGGTGTTTTTTGGTGAAGAGACACCCTATGAACTGATAAAAACCATTCAGCCGGATATTCTGGTAAAAGGCGCCGACTACAAACCTGAAGATATTGTGGGTTTTGATATTGTGACAGCTAAAGGGGGTGAAGTCGTTATGATTGAATACCTTAACGGCTATTCAACCACGGCGATTGAAAAGAAAATACTTGGCAAATAGTATAACTGGATATAATCAATTTAGCCTTATACCTGTTTAAACATGAAGTTATTCGATTTTTCATAAAAATATATTTACTATACAATTCCATGATTTAATTTTAATTATCAATACATTAAGAAGCTCAAAAATGAGTTGGAGTTCAATTATTGTTGTCAAGGTGAAATTATCAGGACTAATTGTTGATTCCTGAATAGAGATGATTTAAGCAGATTTTATTTCCGTTCCTCTTCCGAGAATATTAAAGATTTAATACTTTTACCCTATGAGCAAGGTAAAAACAAGCTTTTACTGCCAGAACTGCGGGGCCCAGGCGCCCAAATGGCTGGGCAAATGCCCTTCGTGCGGCGAATGGAATACTTTCGTTGAAGAAGTTATTCAACGAAGCGACAGCCCGGTAAAGACTACAGGTAACTTCAAGTCGACCGAAAGCCGGCCTAAAAAAATAGAAGAGATTGAACAGGGAAATGAACAGCGCACCAGCACCGGCAGCGGAGAACTTGACCGTGTTCTCGGCGGAGGATTGGTGGAAGGCTCCCTCATCCTTGTGGGTGGTGAACCCGGCATAGGTAAATCAACCCTCATGCTTCAGGTTACACTGAAAATGAAAGGGAGACGAGTCCTTTATATTTCAGGGGAAGAAAGCGAACAGCAGATCCGCATGCGTGCCGAAAGAATCGGCTACGGTGACCCCGATTGTTACATCCTCACCGAA
Source organism: Bacteroidales bacterium (assembly GCA_025350385.1). Taxonomy (GTDB): domain Bacteria; phylum Bacteroidota; class Bacteroidia; order Bacteroidales; family UBA4417; genus UBA4417. The sequence goes on along the minus strand of JANXXZ010000444.1, from coordinate 5,757 downwards.
ACCAATACTCAATCCATTTTCCAGCACCTGGAAACTGTGCAACCAGGCATGGTTGTGATTGACAGCATTCAGACCCTGCAAACCAACATTATTGAATCGACAGCGGGAAGCATTTCGCAGATCCGTGAAACAGCAGCCGAAATGCAGCGCTTTGCCAAAACAACCGGCGTCCCGGTGTTCCTGGTGGGTCATATTACCAAGGACGGGAACCTGGCCGGTCCCAAAATACTGGAACACATGGTGGACACCGTGTTGCAGTTCGAAGGCGACCGGAATTACGGGTACCGGATCATTCGTTGTATCAAGAACCGTTTTGGTTCCGCTTCGGAACTTGGAATCTTTGAGATGCGCGATACCGGCCTGAGGGAAGTCACCAACCCTTCGGAAATCCTGCTTTCGCAGCGCGAAGATGATGTCAGCGGTGTTGCTGTCGCATCCACTATCGAAGGCATACGGCCTATGCTTATTGAAACCCAGGCACTGGTAAGCACGGCTGCCTATGGCACTCCCCAGCGAAGCTGCACAGGGTTCGATACCCGGCGGCTCAATATGTTATTAGCCGTGCTTGAAAAGCGATGCGGTTTCCGGCTTGGGACAAAAGATGTTTTCCTGAATATTGCCGGAGGTATCAGTGTAGACGATCCTGCAATGGACCTGGCAGTGATCAGCGCAATATTGTCTTCAGGTGAAGATATTCCATTGAACCAGCATATCTGTTTTGCCGCCGAAGTGGGTCTTTCGGGCGAAATACGCCCCGTTAACCGTATTGAACAGCGCATTGCAGAAGCCGAAAAGCTTGGTTTCAAACAGATCCTGATATCGAAATTCAACCTTAAAGGATTGAAAACAGATAAATGGGTTATCCGGATTACCGGTGTGAGTAAGGTGGAAGAGGTTTTCGGGATTTTATTCCGCTGATATTGAACAATATAATTCACAAACTGAATCTCTTGCAGAGGCAAACAAAATCTGCCATTCAGTTAATCTATCTTAGAAATGCGGCAGCTTTTGAAAATACCTTTTTAAAGCTAAGGTCAATCAACGGGGAAAAAGTAACGTCTGTCACGGGGAAAGGTATTTCATGTGAATAGGCATACGGAAAATCCATGACTTCAACATTTACCCAACGATTCAGCGACTCCAGGACTCCTTTTACAGGAATAACTTTATCTTTAAGGAGAGCTACTGCCTGTATCTGCTTCCTCATCTTTTGAAATACATTTTCCCTGAACGACTGCAGGTTTCCAAGCGAAAGCATGGACAAAAAAGATTGACCAAGTTGCGTTTGATTCAGCGAAGATGCAAGTATTGCTGATTGTTCTGTTTCTTTGCCAAGCTCTTTAATATAAAATTGCCTCAACCGGTCGAAAGCCTGCTGGTCCATTATCAGCTTAGATACACCGTTCATCTGGTCGAACGAAGCACCTCCGCAAAAAAGGAAGAGCCGTGAATCAGTAAATAATCCTCCGGGATTTCCAATGAAGAGAATCTGGGCTAAGAATGCCCCAATGGAATAGGCAAATACATCAACCGTTGTACCTTTTTCGAATAGCGGATGTTCGCCTCTTCTAAGCTGTTGTGTAAGTTGCACCAGGTCGGAGGCACTTTGCTGGCCTGATGTAAAAAACCGCAGCGGATCTTCGCAAAGCCGCTCGCTTAGCGCTACATTCGCGAATGTTGACATAGGCACATCACCTAAGCGTTGCCTTCGGGCATCAAGCAATGAAGACATTACCCGCGGATTTCCCCATTCTTCGGGGGAACGGTTCATGTGAAATGCAATAGGGAACAGAATTACCGGGCGGCCGGTATTTAAGGTCAGGTAATAGGCCCAAACAAGATATTTTACCCAACTGCGCTCGTTCAGCCCGTGAAGTAATATTATTGCCTGATTGTTTTTAGCAGAACCGGCACTTTTAAAAACAGGGTAAATAAACGAATGATTTTCCGGGATTGCAATATCGGGCAATTTGTTCAATACTCCATCTCCCTTAATGATTTCGCTCCTCTCCTCAGCCAGGTTACTGATATTTTCTGATTTGAACCTTGTCCAATAACAGGCAGTATCCGAACCCGGAACTATCGTTTTAAGGGCATCCTGAGTGAAAAGCGATTTTAGCTGATGATATGTTTGGGTGTAGTTCATTCTATTTTTAATATTGAAAATCGGAAGTTGGAAGAAGCAAGTGAGGAGTATGGAGTAATTAGTATGGAGTAAGGAGTTGTGTGTTAGGAAAGTTGAAATATTAATTTTAAATGCAAAATTACAGCAACCAGGATGAGTCTTCAACTTAAAGGGATAATGATGATCGTTTCGGGACGAATACAGGCATTACGGGGTAAAACCGGGGAATATGGGGTGAAATTCCCATTCCATATTCAGCAGAAATGCTCATTAATATGACTTCTCAGCAGAAAAGCCTAATTTTGAAAACTTTTACAACCAATTCTACATGCCCGATATTTATAAACCAATCCCTGCCTACCTGACTGAGAAACGAAATATCGTTCAGTTAGTTCTGTTTACGGCGGTGTTTGCCTTGGTTTTCATTAATGTATATGAGCCTTTTGGGGTGAATGTCTGGTTCAAAGTCACCCGTTGGCAATTACTGCTTTATTCAAGTCTGATTACGCTCACCGGAGTGCTGGTTGTTGTTTTGAGCCGGATAATCATGTATTATGTAAGCCGGAAGAACACACTGAATTATTGGCAATATCTTGTCTGGGTGCTGGCAGAGGTAATTTTCATGGCCTTGTTCTATGCTGTCTACATCAAGTTCATGCTTCATGATGAGCGCTTTTTTCCTGACCTGGTTAAACTTTCGGTACAGAATACTGCCTTATTATTGTTATTGCCCTATTCGGTAACCTGGCTCTACTTTTCGTGGAATGATAAGAACCGGAAAATAGCTGAAATGGCCCAGGGACTGGCCCCTTCGGATCAGTCGAAACTAATGATCCCCTTCAACGATGAAAAAGGAGTGCTGCGGTTCTCAGTGAAAATGGATAATCTTCTATACCTCGAAGCCTCCGATAATTATGTGAGCATTTTCTATCTAAACAAGGAAAAAGTTACCCGCTTCATGCTCCGCAATACCCTCAAAAATCTGGATGATGTGCTGAAAGGCACCGAAATGGTACGTTGCCACCGCAGTTATATGGTGAACTGCGATAAGGTAAAGGTGATCAGAAGAGAAAAAGAAGGGATCCGGCTGGAGTTTGATCTTCCTTCGTCCATTGATTTACCGGTTACCAAGACTTACCTTGAAAATGTAATGAAAGCATTTTCCCATTTCACACCGCTGGCGGAGGATTGATCAGTTAATTCTCATTTTATTCAGTTCCGGATGTCTTATAGAACAAGAAATCATTTGTGCTGTTATCTTGTTAATCAAAATCCTTATCGACATGATTCTAAAACGATACCTACTATTTACTTCAGTAGCTCTTTTAGGCTTGATTTTGCCACAACACATCAGGGCACAACAATACAGTTTTGATTTCGGCAATATTCCCTACTCAGAGATTGAAGGAAATTTCCTGGTCCTGAACCAGGATTTTGATGATACCTTGTTTGTGAGTGTACCCATCGGTTTTGAGTTCCGATTTGCCGGGCGTAGCTGGACAAAGGTTAACATCAGCAGTAATGGCGAGCTACTATTTGGCAATGACACGGCTAATTTCGATACTGTGAGAGCCATATTTCCTTTCTTCGCCGACCTGGTTTCCGACTATGTAAACCATACACCAGCTATATCTTACGAATCGGGAGGTTGTGCAGGGGCTGTAGTAATGAAGATTCAATATAAGGAATGCAGTTTCAAGGGTGGTTCAGTTGATGATTTTATAAATTTCCAGGTCTGGTTATATGAATCGACAGGAGCGATTGAGTTTCATTATGGTCCCGGGCATGTTGGTTCGGCATCTGCCTGTTTCAACGGACAAACAGGTCCTCGTGTCGGAACACAGGAACTGGTTTCAGCAACCGGTCAAAGCCTGTTCAGTTTCTTTCTGACCGGTTTTCCTTTCGGGCCGGATTTGTCAACTTCTCCAGTGCCTGTATATCTTGAAGGCATTCCGGATGCCGGGCAGGTATATATTTTTGAACCCGTTTCAACCATGGGTTTGTCTAACCTGGAAGTCCGGGGAAAAGAACCTTTTCTTTTTAAGGAACCGGCCTCAGGATCTTATGAAGTCGGGTTAAATAATGAGCAATCAACCTTAGTCAGCATAAGTCTTATTGACGCTTCAGGGAAAGAAATCAAACAGTTCTTTAACGGGATCCTTGAAGCAGGTAATCAATCAGTCAGAATTCCTGTTATAGGGCTTCCTGCAGGAATGTGGTTTGTCAGGATAACAAAAGGAAACCGCAGTTCAACACTACGATTTCCTATTATCTGACCAGGAAGTTATTCTCTAAAAAATCTACATTTTTCAGTACCCGAAAATATCTTCGAGGTTCAGGAAATTGACCTTCCCGTAACTTTCCAGCGTTGCCAAATCCATTTTCTTTGTATTCCCGACAAGGAGAATTGAGTATTTCTTATCCTTCAGGTATTTTTTCTGGAAGTCGCTGATCTGTGCGAAATTCATGGCCGGAACCTGTTCGAATACATCTTTCCGGATATCATGATCATACCCGAATTTCCGTGCGTTCAAATAATTGAACAATATTCGGGTTTTGGTGATCCGTTCCGAGCTGATCTGGTTCAGGATTCCTTCTTTTGCTGCCGCGAAGCTTTTCTCCGATTCAGGCATACTATTAAATAAGGCAAACATAGCCTTCAGAGCTTCAGGCATCTTATCATTCTGGGTTCCGACAAAAGCATAAATCGTATTGTTTTCATCCGGATAGGCAGGATTACGGTACGATGCGGTTGATGAATATGCTAAAGCCTTGGCTTCACGAATTTCCTGGAAAACGATAGAATTCATTCCCGAACCAAAATATTCATTAAACATGCGGGTTACAGGTAGTTCCAGAGGATTGAACGGCACTGACCTTGAATGAAATACGATATCTACCTGTTTCATCTTGTAGTCCACAGCAAATACCTTTGTTTCATCTGTCGGCAGTTGAGGATACTTCACCCTGGGAGGAACAGGCTTTTGCTCCTCCGGGATCTTATGGTATTTATCAATGATGGATCCCATATCGGGTTCTTTCGATTGTATCGGGCGAAGACTGGCAGGATCGGTAAATTTCTCCGGACCATAATAAAGTATCTCATGTTTGTATGAATTCAGCCCATGGACCAGGTCTACAAGTTCCTTCCCATCAAGCGATTTAAGCTGAGTTTCAGTCAGAATATTGGTAAATGGTGATTTAGGTCCATAGGTACCGTACATTGTCAAAGCCTGCCTGATGGTATTTTTATTCAGTTTATTGTCCGTCCTTGACTTAAGGATGTCATTCACCAGGTTATCGAGGGCTTCTTTATCTGGCTTTGCATCCGACAGCAAATCCTCCAGCAAAATTATGGCAGGTTTCATATTATCATATAATCCACTCAGGCTGATATTAATCTCATCATTTGAAACAGAAACAGAATAACTGCAACCCAGTTTATAGAATTCCTGCTTAAGTTGCTCAGCTGTGTATTTTGAGGTGCCCAGGTACGATAAATAGCTGACCGCTGTAGCGAGTTTCAGATCATTCTGGCTTCCCATGGCAAAGTAATAATACATCGAAAAAAGATTGTTTTCCTTATTGGGAATGTAGAGAACATCAATCTTCTTTTTATCGGTCTTAATCTT